>NZ_JASCOM010000289.1:0-7067 GCF_029959925.1 Pseudomonas sp. PS02303 | reverse complement strand
CGTGGGAATACAGCCAGGGACGCAGAGCGCCCGGTGAGGCATTCCCACGCAGAGCGTGGGAACGATCACCATGGTGGAGTCAGGAGGAACTCACCACTCAGCAAAACTGCCATCGGCATGGCGCCAGATCGGGTTGCGCCAGCGGTGGCCGACAGCGGCGCGTTCGATCACGTATTCCTCGTTGATCTCAATGCCCAGGCCCGGGCCGTTCGGGATCTTCACGAAGCCTTTGTCGTAATCGAACACTCGCGGATCTTTCACGTAATCGAGCAGGTCATTGCTCTCGTTGTAATGGATGCCCAGGCTCTGCTCCTGGATGAACGCGTTGTAGCAAACCGCATCCAGTTGCAGGCACGCCGCCAGGGCAATCGGACCCAACGGGCAATGCAGCGCCAGCGCCACGTCGTAGGCCTCGGCCATGTTGGCGATCTTGCGGGTTTCGGTGATGCCACCGGCGTGGGACGCATCCGGCTGGATGATATCGACGTAACCTTCGCTGAGCACACGCTTGAAATCCCAGCGCGAAAACAAGCGCTCGCCGAGGGCAATCGGGGTGCTGGTCAGCGGCGCCAGTTCCTTCAGCGCTTCGTAGTTTTCGCTGAGCACCGGCTCTTCGATAAACATCAGTTTGTACGGATCGAGTTCCTTCATCAGCACCTTGGCCATGGGCTTGTGCACCCGGCCATGGAAGTCCACACCGATGCCGACGTTCGGGCCCACCGCGTCACGCACGGCGGCAACGTTGGCCAGGGCGAGGTCGACTTTCTCGAAGGAGTCGAGGAATTGCAGCTCCTCGGTGCCGTTCATTTTCACCGCCGTGAAACCACGCTCGACCGCTTCTTTCGCCGCGCGAGCGGTGTCCGCCGGACGGTCGCCACCGATCCACGAATACACGCGAATCTTGTCCCGCACCTGACCGCCCAGCAAATCGCTGACCGACACGCCCAAGGCCTTGCCCTTGATATCCCACAACGCCTGATCGATACCGGCCAGGGCGCTCATGTGAATCGCGCCGCCGCGGTAGAAGCCGCCGCGGTAGAGCACGGTCCAGATGTCTTCGATGTTGCGTGGGTCTTTGCCGATCAGGTAGTCGGACAATTCTTCAACGGCAGCGGCGACGGTATGTGCGCGGCCTTCGACCACGGGCTCGCCCCAGCCGGTCACGCCTTCGTCGGTTTCGACCTTGAGGAAGCACCAGCGCGGCGGAACGATGAAGGTGGTGAGTTTGGTGATTTTCATCTGTTGTCTCTCTTATAGATGTAGCGCGCTCGGCGCCAGAAAGTCTTAACGCAGAGCGTTCCATGCAGCGACATAGGCCTTGGCGTTTACCGCCACGTCCTCAGGCGTCATGCCCGGTTTGAACAACCCGGAACCCAATCCGAAACCTTTCACACCGGCGTCGATAAACACCTGCATGTTGTCCGGCGTGATCCCGCCAACCGGCGCCAGAATGGTTCCGGCCGGCAGCACCGCGAGCCAGGCTTTGACGACTGCCGGCCCCATCTGCTCGGCCGGGAACATCTTCAGCACGTCCGCCCCTTCGGCCAATGCGGCGAAGGCTTCGGTCGGCGTAGCAACGCCCGGCGACAGGTACAACCCTGCCGCTTTTGCTGCCCGCAACACCTTGGCATCACTGTGCGGCATGACGATCACCTGACCGCCCGCCGCTTTCACTTGCTCGACCTGTTCCGGTGTCAGCACCGTACCCGCGCCGATCAGGCAATCGGCGGGCAAAGTACTGCGCAGGATGCGGATACTGTCGTAGGGCTCAGGGGAATTGAGCGGCACTTCGATGACGCGAAATCCGGCGGCATAAAGGACTTCGCCAATGGCGGCCGCTTCTTGCGGGCGCAGGCCGCGCAAGATCGCGATCAGACCGTTTTGCGCCAGTGCTTGCTTGAGCATGTCAGACCTCCAGTCAGGTTGAACGGGATGGGTGTGCGGCGATCAGTCCGGCGGCGACCGCCAATTGCCACAACCCGCGTTCGGTGGCTTGTTCGGCCAGGGTCACGCGGGCAAAACCACAGGCGTCGAGGGCCCGGCTGTAGCGGGCACACAGTTGGGAGTTGCCAATGAGGATGATTGAAGGCAGGTGAACGCTGTTGCGTCGGCGTCGCTGAACGTTGGCCAGCGCCGACAGTTCGTGGCCGATCAGCAGGCCGGACAAGTAATCCGGTTGGGCAGTGGCGCCGAGCTCACCGGTCAGCCCGAGGCTGCGGGCGCTGAACAGCGTCGACAACGGACCGATCTCGCCCTCCGCCGACAGCGCCACTTGCACACCGCGATCAAACGCCTGGCCATCAAACGACGCGCCCTTTTGCTGGGTACGCCCGAGAATGCTGTGTTCACTGAGCACGGCGAAGATCTCGCCGGTCATGAAGGTGTCGAAATGCACGATGCAGCCGTCGGCCACTTCCACCCATTTCGAATGACTGCCTGGCAGGCCGATCAACAGGTCAGCGCCCTGCTCAAGCGGCAGATTCTGCAGGACACCCAGCACTTGGGTTTCTTCGCCGCGCATCACGTTCGGCAAGCGCGAACGCTGAATCACGCCCGGCACGATGTGCACATCAACACCGCGAAGACTGCGAAGGGTTTGTAGGGAAGTTCCAAGATTGGCGACGTTCGCCGGTGTATCGCAGTAGGCCGCTTCGCGCCAGCCCTGGGCGCTGCCGACCATGCCACAGGCAATCACCGGCAAATCCGGCTGCGCGTCGAACCAGTCACCGCACGCCTCGTCGAAGGCCAGTTCAAAACCGTCGGCGCATTCCTGACCGTTGATGATTCGCGGTGTCCGGGGCAGCTGCATGATCCCGGACGACAGCGAACGCTGTTCCAGCACCTGGCCACCCGCGGCGAGTTTGTAAGCACGTAATGAGGTCGTCCCCCAATCGAGCGCGATCAATTGCGCCAGCATCGCTTCACCTGTTTTGTTTATTGGCAGTGAGTGAGCTGGACTATAAACCCTGACGCGGAGAAATCTCAATATATAAATATGACTCCCATATTATGGGATGTACGCAAAAAAAATATCGCAGCCTCGGACGACTCCTGCATAGCGAGGCAGGCGCCGCCGAAAGCTGCGATAGTTGGCAGTCGAAGCCGAAGATCAACTCCCCTCAGCAAACTCCCGCAACACCTTCCCATCCATCCGATACCGGACCCACTCTTCCTGCGGCTGCGCGCCCAACGACTTATAAAATTCGATCGCCGGTTTGTTCCAGTCCAGCACGCTCCATTCGAAGCGCCCGCAGTCATTGGCGCAGGCGATTTTGGCGAGGTGGCGCAGCAAGGTTTTACCGGCGCCGCCACCGCGTTGCTGGGGGGTGATGTAGAGGTCTTCGAGGTACAGGCAATTACTGCCGAGCCAGGTGGAATAGCTGAAGAAGAACACCGCGAAGCCGATCGGCAAGCCGTCGCGCAGGCAGATCAGGCCGTGAGCGGTGGCGCCTTCGCTGAACAGGCTGCGTTCGATGTCGGCAACGCTGGCGATGACTTCGTGACGGGCACGTTCGTAGTCGGCCAGTTCAGTGATGAACCCGAGGATTTGCGGTGCATCGCTGGGGGTTGCCGGGCGGATCTCGATCGTCATGGACGTGCCTTTGTCGAAAGTTGAAAACGCCATACTAAGTCGGCGCGTGGTTTGTGGCGAGGGAGCTTGCTCCCGTCCGAGTGCGAAGCAGTCGTAAAGGCTGGCAACTCGGTTTTAACTGAAATACCTTTGCTCCCGGGATGGGGTTGCTTCGCAACCCGGCGGGAGCAAGCGCCCTCGCCACAAAAGCGCGTTCACTTCAAAGGAAAGTCATGGCCACTGATGCTTTCGCGCCGCTGCAACTTCTCGCAGCGCAACTGCTACCCCACGCACTGGAACCCTCGGAAGATGGCGCCCACGATGGGTCCCATCTGCAACGGGTGTGGCACAACGTGCGAACGCTTCATGCTGAAGAAGGCGGCGATCTCGGAGTGCTGCTGGCGGCGGTGCTTTTGCATGATTGCGTGGCGGTGGAAAAGAATTCGCCGTTGCGCTCACAGGCCTCACGCCTGGCTGCTGAAAAAGCATCTGCCGTGCTAAGCGACATGGCTTGGCCAAGTGCAAAAATCGGCGCAGTCGCCCACGCCATCGAAGCCCACAGCTTTTCCGCCAACATCACCCCGTCCTCGCTCGAAGCCAAAGTCCTGCAGGACGCCGACCGCCTCGACTCCCTCGGCATGCTCGGCGTAGCGCGCACGTTCTATATCGCCGGACGCATGGGCAGCGCCCTTTACGACCCGCAAGACCCGGAAGCGACAGCGCGGGACTACGATGACAAACGCTTTTGCCTCGATCACTTTCAGACCAAGTTGCTGCACCTGGCGGACGGTTTCCAGACGATCACCGGCCAGCAGCTGGCGCGCGTCAGGCATGAGCGCCTGAAGGGTTTTATGGCGCTGTTCAAGGAAGAAATCGGCATCACCTGAGCGCATTACTCCGGCCCGCGCTAACCCTGGCATCGATAACCCCAGACCTAACAATGTCGAGGTACATGGTAGATAGAGGGTCAGCGTTTTTATCGGGTCAAGGAACCGCGTCATGTCTACCGCTACGCCCCACGTCTCAAGCAGAGTGTTCGGCCTGTTTTGCCTCGCCAGTTATTTGCTGTCGCTGTCCTACGGCTCGACCTTCCTGTTGTCACTGTTGATCGGTTCACGGGGCGGCAACGAACATGATGCCGGCAGTGTGATTTCGGCGGCGATGCTCAGCACATTTGCGGCGGTAGTTGTCTCCGGGCACCTGTCTGACCTGCTCGGCGCGGCGCGTTCGATTGCGCTGTTCGGCGCGTTGTTGGTGGCGGCCAGCCTGGGCTTCGCGCTGACGCCGGGGTTCGGCAATCTGTTGCTGTTTTTCGGACTGCTGCTGGGGCTGGGCTGGGGGGTGTTTTACACCTTGGGGCCGATGATCGTGGCGAGCCTGGTGACGCCCGCGCAACGCGCGAAATACTTTGCGCTGCTGTCGGGCAGCATGATGGCAGGGATCGGCAGCGGGCCGCTGTTGGGCCGCGCGGCCAGTGCGTTCGGTTATCCCGTCACCGCCGCCTTTTACCTTGCCGCGTTGGCCAGCCTGATGGGTGTGTTGCTGTTCTGGCGGCTGCATTCGCAACTGAAAAAAACGCCCTCGCCTACCACCACTGTCGCCCGCATTTCCTGGCGTGCGACGACTCAGGTGCTGTCGTCCAGGGCAGTGTTTCCGATCATCATGGTCGGCCTCGGCGGGTGCGTATTCGGCGGCCTGTCGAGCTTTCAAACCAGTTACGCAGCGTCTCGCTCGCTGGATTACTCGCTGTTCTTTTTCGGCTTCATGGGTGCGGCAATCAGCAGCCGGATGTTGATCGCCGGGGTCGTGGTCAAGCGCGATGCATTGCGCGCTTCGTGCCTGCTGTCAGGCGTGATGGCGGGTTCGATTGTGCTGTTCAGCTTCGTGGTCGATAGCGAGCTCAGCTACGTGCTGGCAGCGATGATGCTCGGGGTCGGCTACGGGCTGACGTACTCGGTGATCAATGGCCTGGCGGCGAACGAAACGCCCCACGGCACCACTTCGCAATCGTTGTTGCTGTTCAGCCTGTCGTACTTCATCGGTGTATTCGGCTTTCCATTGCTCGCCGGGAAGATCATTGTCGAACACGGAATGACGACACTTCTACTCACAGTTCTCGCCATAGGGCTTTTGAACTGGCTGATCACCTTGGGCCGCTTGATCTGGCGTCGGGTCGACAGCAGCAAATCGTTGCAACAGGCCTGAACCGTTCGTCGTTCATCAGGCACCAATCCAAATCGGGGGCGGACCAATATCAGGTAAGGACTCTAATTAAATGGAGACGACACCATGATCATGTCCCGCTTGACCGCCCTCGCTCTCGCCACGCTGTTGTCCTCTGCCGCTTTCGCGGCGACCACCGCCACGGGTACCGGCCCGACCAACCCGGTCGAAGGTCAGAAAAATCCGACCACCCAAGGCTCACCCGGCATGAACACCAACGGCACGGGCGTAGACAGCAGCCAGCCTCCGTCAACGGGCACCGACCCACGGATTCAGGGCAACGATACGGGCCGCCAAGGTGGCATGAACATGCCGGACACCCAGACACCGGATAACGCCGGCGCCGGCATGGGCTCGAAAACCACCACCGGTGGCTCGGGTTCCGAAGGCGGCGCCAGCCAATAGTTCGCCCACGCGAGTTTCACCTATCCACATCCATGAAGAGGTAACCATGAACGTCGATAACAACCTTGAGAAAGAAGTCCTGACCCGTCTGCTGCACGCCCATCCAAATGGCTTGGGCAAGGAGGTCCTGGACAATTACCGGGGGGAGAAAATCGTGGCCAGCACCCTCGCCACGCTGCAGGATCGCGGGCTGATTCAGCACGGGCATGTGTCCTGCAACGAGGCCGGCGAACACTCGCTGCAACTGCCGATCAAACTCAGCGCGGCTGGGGTTGAGGCGGCGCGCAAGCTGGACGTTTAACAAGATGGATCAGGTCGCAGTCGTGCGCGGCTGCGACCGTTTGAGCGACTCTACAAGTAGCAGGAGAAATCCCATGCCTCGTGGAAGCAAAGACAAATATACCGCCGAGCAAAAGCGTAAGGCCGAGCACATTGAAGAAGGCTACGAGCACAAAGGTGTCTCGAAAGATGAAGCGCAGGCGCGCGCCTGGGCAACGGTGAACAAGCAGTCCGGTGGCGGCGAACGCAAGGGGGGCTCCGGGCGCAAGAAACCGGCGAGTGCCAAATCAGAAGATCGCAAGGAATCGTCACGGCGTGCGGTGGCCAGTCGCGAAGGTCATTCGCGTGACAGCAAGGCTTCGCGAGAGACGCAGACGGTTGACAGTTTGAGGAAGGAAGCGACTTCGAAGAAGATTCCGGGGCGCTCGAGCATGCGTAAACAAGAGTTGATTGAGGCGTTGCGCAAGGCTGGGTAGAAGCCTGATTTTTTTTATTGAATGTAGTGGCCCCTTCGCGGGCAAGCCTCGCTCCTACGGGTTCGGGTTGTAGCGAAAATCCGCGTATGACCAAATCCCTGTAGGAGCGAGGC
>NZ_JASCOM010000288.1:0-7068 GCF_029959925.1 Pseudomonas sp. PS02303 | reverse complement strand
GCTCGAATCGCCGCAACGCCGCTCCCACATTTTTTTGCCTGTAATACCTATGGATCAGCTTTCGGCCAATGCCATGCGCTCACGCGCGACCGGAGCCTTTTCAGAGTGTTCCAACTGCATGCAGCGCTCCAGGAACAGGTGCATGTAGTCGTAACTCTTGCAGACCGCCTGGCGCAATTCCACTTGCAAGGATTTGCTCGGGTTCAGGCCCGCCAATGTGCAGATGATTTCAAGCGCTTCCCAGGGATGGGCATCATCGTACTGAGCGTGCATCTTCAACCACTTCATGGCCCGCTTGCGATCTTCCTCCGGGAACGCGGCCGCATAGACACCATTGGAACAGACCAATGCCGACCACTCTCCAGTCGCACCTTCGATGGCGTAGTTGGTCGCGGCAATGGCGACAATCAGCGAATCCGCCGAACTGGTGTGCCAGCACCAGTGGCTCAAGGCGTGAAGTTCAGGTGCAACGTGTTGCGCCTGCAAGTCTTCCAGGCTGACCCCATGGGCCCGACTCCAGTTAACCCAGTAATCGGCATGGTTAAGTTCGACACGAATGTTACGCATCAACCAACGACGCGCCATGTCTTCACCGGGGTGGCGGGCAAAACGAGTCTTGGTCAGGTTTTGTGCCATATATAACGCGAACTGTTCAACGACGGGCCAGCCACCAATAAGGTACTGCCGCATGGTTTTTGCGCCGAGCTTATTGTCTCGCATGCGCTGATACAGTTCGTGTTCGACAACCCGGCGCTTACTCTCGCTGCAGTCCTTGATGAGCTGTTGCGCCCATGCGGGATAACTTGCAGCTTCCATGAGTGGTCCGGTTCGATTGAATGTGTCGATCACTGTCGGGCTCCTTTTGATTGTGATTGTTAGGATCAGCAAGAGATTTCAACGGAACGTGCCGGGCGCCTTGAATAACAAAGGTTGAGGCCGGGCAGGACGACTTTGCAAACTATCGCAGGTAAACAGATGCGGGCGTTCAATGACATACCCTTGAGCGAAGTCGACCCCGATCTCCAGCAATGCCTGCTCGATCTGGGGTGTTTCTACAAACTCGGCAATCGTGCGCTTACCCATGACATGGCCGATGTGATTGATCACTTCTACCATGGCGCGGTTAATCGGGTCGTCCAGCATATCCTTTACGAAACTTCCATCGATCTTCAAGAAGTCTACAGGTAAATGTTTCAAGTAGGCGAATGAGGACATACCGGCGCAGAAGTCATCCAACGAAAAGTGACAACCTAAACCTTTGAGTTCATTGATAAATCTAATTGCACTTCCCAAATTGGAAATTGCACTGGTCTCTGTAATTTCAAAACAAATCATTTCAGGTGGAATGGACCATGCAACAAACTGTTCCCTCAGGAAGTCCAGAAACGCGTCATCTCCGATAGTAGTGCCTGACAGATTAATCGCACACATGGCCAAAGGACCTTTGCGCTCTTCGGCAATACATTGGGCAATGATCTTAAAGACGTTCTGCACCACCCAACGATCAAGTGCGGTCATCAGACCATAACGTTCGGCAGCCGGAATAAAACTGTCCGGTAATATCATGCGCCCGGCTTCATCATGTAGACGCAACAGGATTTCTATATGCCCGCCGCCGTGTTCGGTATGACCAAGGGGTGCGATTTCCTGGGAATACAGGCAAAAGCGATCCTCTTCCAGGGCCATGTGCAGGCGCTGTACCCACGCCATCTCACCGAAACGCAGGGACAGTTCCGAATCATCGGCGTTATACACCTGAACACGGTTACGCCCTTTTTCCTTGGCCATGTAACAGGCCATATCGGCAGCACGCAGCGAGGCTTCGAGGGTGGTCGGGGTTTGCGCGATATGAACCATCCCGATGCTCACCGTTGTGACGAATGGCCGGCCTTTCCACACAAAGTGCAGGTTCTGCACGGTATGGCGCAGGCTCTCGGCAATTTTCTCGGCCGCTTCCGGCGGACAGTCTTCCAGCAAAATCCCGAACTCGTCGCCACCCAGCCGGGCCAGCGTGTCACCTTCGCGCAAGCCTGATTGCAACAGCGCGCAGATATGCCGAAGCAGTTCGTCACCCGCCGCATGGCCGCAGGTATCGTTGACCAGTTTGAACTGGTCCAGATCGAGGAACATCAAGGCGTGGCGCCCAGAGTATCGGGTCAGGTTGTGCAGCGCCTGCTCCAGGCGATACTCGAACTCGCGACGATTGGCCAGCCCGGTCAAGGCGTCGTGGGTCGCCTGCCAGGACAGATTGGCGATGTACTGGCGCTCCTGAGTCATGTCATGCAACACCAGCACGGCGCCACTGACCTTGTCGGCGTTGCGGATCGGCGCCCCGACCAGGGTGACCGAGACGGTGCTGCCGTCAAGGCGCTGGATCAGTTTGGAATGCTCGCTGGCGCCGCTGAGCTGACCGCTCAATATGTGCTCGATCAAGGTAAAGCCGTCAGCCTGAGCGTTGTCATCCAGCAGATTGAACAAGGCCGCCAGCGGCAAGCCGATGGCCTGCTCGCCCTTCCAGTGAGTCAACGCCTCGGCCGCCGGGTTCATGTAGGCGATCGCACCGTCGACATCCGTGGTAATCACCCCGTCGCCAATGGATTGCAGGGTGATCTGCGCCCGGTCTTTCTCCAACTGCAAGGCCTCGGCAAAGGCATGGCGCTGTTTGAGCAGTTTGTGGGTACGCATCAACGCTAACGCAATCAAGCCCAGGGCCGTGGCCAGGTTCGTGACCAGCAGCAGGCGCAGAATCAAGCGCGAGCCCTCGCCCAAGGCATCGCTGAAGGCAGTGGCGGCAGGCGTCACACCATCGTTGATTGCAAAAATCTGGTCTTTCCAGCGTTTGATGTCGGCGTCCGACGCCTGATTTTCGGTAATGCGCCGGTGCATCTCTTGGGCGACGTTATCGAGTTGCACCAGATACGCGTCACCCACCGTCCAGCGGTCGATGGCTTTTTCAAGGTAACTGAAATGCCTGAAATTGAGGTACAGCCAGATCACGCTGGAGACGTCGTCGGGATGATTGCCACCCTTGAGAATCGCCACCCGTGCGGCTTCGATATTCGGTGGCTGGTGATCCAGCGCCACGCGCAACTCGTGACCACCCTGGGGTACGGCAATGGCGTTCTGGTACTTGAGGAAAATGGCCTCGTCGCGACTGTCCGCGTAGAGATTGAGGTAATAGATGGCGTCCTTCTGGCCCTTGGACCACAGGCTCTCCCCGGCCACATAGCCGCGAACTGCCGAAAGTACATAGAGACTGACCCCGCCCAACAGCGCTTGAAATAGCACTACGGCAATAAATGGCCAGACGATGCCCAATAACCTAGGGGTTCCGAGAGTCCGCTTTTGCTTCATGAGGTCCCTTGTATTAGCACTGCCAGATCATCATCCAACGTGATCGCTACAGCTAGACTAGGGTGCGTATTCGATCCCGGCAAGCCAGCGCCCGTATTTTGCATGCACTTGCCGCAAACCTGACGCGGGCTGTCACTAATGCTGCTGTAAATGGCCATAAAGCTTGGCGTACAACCCACCTTCGGCAATCAGTTGCTGATGGTCACCATCCTCGGCAATTTGCCCGCCGTCGAACACCAGCACCCGATCAGCCTGTTTCACCGCCGACAACCGATGCGCAATGATCAGCGTGGTGCGGTTGCTCAAGAACCGCGCCAGCGCCAGGTGCAGGTTGTATTCGGTGGCAGCGTCCAGCGCCGAGGTGGCCTCGTCGAGAATCACCACCTTGGGTTCGGCCAGCACCATCCGCGCAATCGCCAGCCGTTGCCGCTGACCACCGGACAAGCGCACGCCAGAGCGTCCGACAATGCTGTCCAGACCATCAGGCAATTCTCGAACCGTTTGGTTCAGCTGGGCAATCTCCAGCGCTTGCCAGCAGGCCTCGTCGCTGCGCAGACGGCCCATCGTCAGATTGGCGCGCACGGTATCGTTGAACAGCGCGGGGTGTTGCAGGACCACGGCGACGTTTTCGCGCACGGTCTCCAGGCCGATCTCCTGCTGGGTCGAGCCACCGAAGCGGATGGTCCCGGCAAGGGGCGTGTACAACCCCAGCAGCAACTGCACCAGGGTGCTCTTGCCACCACCGCTGGCACCGACAATCGCCACTTTTTCACCGGGGGCGATGGACAGGTCCATCTGGTTCAACACCAACTCGTCGCCGTATCCGAAACTCAAGCCCTGGACTTCGATGCCCACGGTGTCCCGCCCCTGAAACGGATCGACACCGCCGGGGTATTGCGGCTCATCGTCGCGTGCCAGCAACTCGTTGATCCGCGACAGCGCACCGCCGGCGGCGTAATAGGCGTATTGCAAATTGAGTAACTGCTCCACCGGGCCGATCATGAACCACAGGTAGCTGAACACCGCCAGCATCTGCCCGATGGACAAGTCGGAGAACAACACGGTGAGCATCGCCGCGGCGCGGAAAATATCGATGCCGAACTGGAACAGCAAGCCACTGGCACGGTTCGACGCATCGGTCTTCCACTGTGAGGTCACCGCATAATCGCGCACTTCCCGGGCCCGCTGCCCCAGACGCCCGAGGAAAAACCCCTGTCGGTTGCCCGCACGCACTTCCTGGATCGAGTCGAGGGTTTCGGTCAGGGCCTGGGTAAAACGCGAGGTGCTGTCATTCTCGAGCTTCTTCAGGTGCTTGACCCGCTTGCCCAGTTGCACCGTGGCGTAGATCACCAGCGGATTGAACAACATGATCAAAAGCGCCAGCTTCCAGTGCATCCAGATCAGAATGCTTGCAGTGCCGACCAGCGTCAGCATCGCCACGAGGAATCGACTGAGTGTCTCGCCGACAAATTTGTCCAGCGTGTCCAGGTCCGTGACCAGGTGCGTGGTCACCGTGCCGCTGCCCAGGCTTTCGTATTCCCCCAGGGAAATACGCTTGAGCCGTTCGATCAGCCGTATGCGGATGCGATACACGATGTCTTTGGCCAGCGCCGCGAACAACTTCGCCTGCACCACGTTGAACAGCAAGGCGCCGCAGCGCAGCAACAAGGTCACCAGCAGCATCAGGCCGATGTAGCCCGCCGCTTTCTGCCAGCCTTCCGGCAACGCGTGGTTCATGATTTTCAGCGCGGAATCGCCATGCCCCAGCAGCACTTCGTCCACCAGCAACGGCAGCAGCAACGGAATCGGCACGCTGCACAGGGTGGCCAGCACCGCCACGCCATTGGCGATCCACAGGGATTTTTTATGGTGAAGGGCCAGCCGCCGGATTTCAGCCCAACTCAGCCGATCGACACGCTTGGGAGCTGGCGTGTCATCGGGCAGGTCATGCACAGGCAGCGCGCTCCAGCCAACGACCGAGCAATGGCGACAATTCACTCAAGGGTTGATAGCCATTGGTCAGCAGCGCCAGTTGCCCGCTACGTTCGGCCAACAGCGTTGGGAATCCGGCGATGCCGAGGTCCTGGACCCAAGTGAAATCGGCAGCAGTCGCGGCGTGCTGATCGGCACGGTCGAACGCGGCCGCAAACTCGATGCGCGGCAGGCCGGCTTTCTCGGCCAACTCGACCAGGACACTGGCGTGGGTGACGTCTCGGCCTTCGGCATAGAACGCGTGCTGAATGAGGCCGAGCAGTTTCCACGCGCAATCCGGCGCCAGGCTACGCGCAGTCACCAACGCCCGGCAGGCAGGCTCGGTGTCGTAGACAAAACCGTCAGGCAATGCGCCTTCGGTCTTGAACGGCTGGCCGGTGGCCTGGGTCACGGCCTGCCAATGCTCAAGGATGTAGCGCCGGGTAGTCGGTTCCAATGCGGAGCCGCTGCCGGTGCGCAAGCCGCCCACCACCAGGTGCACGTCCACCCCTGCGGCCTGCGCCTGCTCGACCAGCGCGTTGGCGACGGGCGCAAAGCCCCAGCACCAGGAACACATCGGGTCCATCACATAGAGCAGGCGTTGGGCAGACATGGTTCAAGCCTCTGAAGGAGTTTGCTTGTAGTTGTAGCCGATCGGGTGAGGCAGGTTGCGCGCCTTGGCCAGTTCGATCTGCTTCTGCCGATCAATGGCGCTGCGACGGGTTTTCTCGCTCAGCGTATCCCAGCAATGCGGGCAACTGATGCCGGCCACGTAATGCTCGGACGTGCGGTCTTCGACGCTTACCGGCGTACGACAGGCATGACATTGATCGTAGTCGCCTTCGCTGAGGTCATGGCGCACGGTCACGCGGTTGTCGAACACGAAGCAGTCGCCCTGCCATTTGGTTTCTTCCTGCGGCACCTCTTCAAGGTACTTCAGGATACCGCCCTTGAGGTGATAGACCTCGTCGAAACCCTGGCTGAGCATGTAGCTAGAGGCCTTCTCACAACGAATGCCGCCGGTGCAGAACATCGCGACTTTCTTGTGCACGGCCGGGTCGAAGTGGGCTTTGATGTAGTCGGGGAATTCGCGAAAACTGGTGGTTTTCGGGTCGATGGCGCCTTCGAAGGTGCCGATCGAAACCTCGTAGTCGTTGCGGGTGTCGATCAACAGCACTTCAGGGTCGCTGATCAGCGCATTCCAGTTCTGTGGATCGACGTAGGTGCCGACCTGTTTGTTCGGGTCCACGCCTTCGACGCCGAGGGTGACGATTTCTTTCTTGAGCTTGACCTTGGTGCGGTAGAACGGCTGGTCGTCGCAGTACGACTCTTTGTGGTCGATGTCGTCCATGCGCGGGTCGTTCTTGAGCCAGGCCATCAGCCCGTCTATGCCTTCGCGGCTGCCGGACACGGTGCCGTTGATGCCTTCTTCGGCGATCAGCAGCGTGCCCTTGATGCCATTGTCGACCATGGCTTGCAGCAGTGGCTCGCGCAGGGCAACGTAATCTTCCAGAGTGACGAACTTATACAGTGCCGCCACGACAATCTGTTGTGTCATGGGTGTTTCTCCAGGTGGCTACCCTCGCAAAGGGTGAACCGGAATAAAAAAAACGCGCCGGGTGAGCGGCGCGTTGGGCAGTCTATCAAAAATAAGTGCTTCTGTAGGAGCAAGGCTTGCCCGCGAAGGCGATCTTGAGGACGCCTTCGCGGGCAAGCCTCGCTCCTAGCTGCCGCCAGCACAGG
>NZ_JASCOM010000287.1:0-7080 GCF_029959925.1 Pseudomonas sp. PS02303 | reverse complement strand
AAGGCGGAGTGTCAGTCGACATCATCGTTACCTGATACACCGCCTTCGCGGGCAAGCCTCGCTCCTACAGGGTTCGTGCTCCGACTGAACCTGTCCGGGCTAGCAATCCACTCTTAAGTCAGGCCGCGTTGGCCCGACGACTGAAACCTGTTGGGAGTTTCACATGGCAAACGCCTCCAGCATCTACAGGAAGGCTCTTGAGGGTCACCAGGCACCAAAAAAGGTGCTGGTGAAAGTCGACCGCGTCACCAAGAAATTCGACGAAACCACCGCGGTGGATGATGTCTCGCTTGAGATCCATCAAGGCGAAATCTTCGCCCTGCTCGGTGGTTCCGGCTCCGGCAAATCGACCCTGCTGCGCATGCTCGCGGGCTTCGAGCGCCCGACCGAGGGACGGATTCTGCTCGACGGTGTCGACATCACCAACATGCCGCCGTATGAACGGCCGATCAACATGATGTTCCAGTCATACGCCTTGTTCCCGCACATGACAGTGGCGCAGAACATTGCCTTCGGCCTCAAGCAGGACCGTTTGCCCGCCAGCGAAATCGACGCCCGCGTTGAAGAGATGCTGCGCCTGGTGCACATGACCCAGTACGCCAAACGCAAACCCCATCAATTGTCCGGCGGTCAGCGTCAGCGCGTGGCCCTCGCCCGCTCCCTGGCCAAGCGTCCGAAGCTGTTGCTGCTCGACGAACCGATGGGCGCCCTGGACAAGAAGCTGCGTTCGCAGATGCAACTGGAGCTGGTAGAAATCATCGAGCGGGTCGGCGTGACCTGCGTGATGGTGACTCATGACCAGGAAGAGGCCATGACCATGGCTGAGCGCATCGCGATCATGCACCTGGGCTGGATCGCGCAAATCGGCAGCCCGGTCGACATTTATGAAGCACCGGTCAGCCGCATGGTCTGCGAGTTCATCGGCAACGTGAACGCCTTCGAAGGCACGGTGGTGGAAGACCTTGAAGGTCACGCGATCATTCATAGCCCGGACCTGGAACAGAAGATTTACGTCGGTCACGGCGTCAGCACCTCGGTGCAGGACAAGTCGATCACCTACGCGATCCGCCCGGAAAAAATGTTGGTCAGTACCCTCAAGCCGGACTCTCGCTACAACTGGTCCCAAGGCAAGGTGCATGACATCGCCTACCTCGGCGGTCACTCGGTGTTTTACGTGGAATTGCCTGGCGGCAAAGTCGTGCAATCGTTCATGGCCAACGCCGAACGCCGTGGCGCGCGACCGACCTGGGACGACAAAGTCTACGTGTGGTGGGAAGACGACAGCGGCGTGGTACTGCGCTCATGAAAACACTCAATCAGCGGTTCATGCGGCTGATGCCGAGTGGTCGAAAGCTCGTCATCGGGATTCCTTTCCTGTGGCTGTGCCTGTTTTTCCTGTTGCCGTTCTTCCTGGTGATGAAGATCAGCTTCTCGGAAGCGGCCCTGGCCATTCCTCCTTACTCCGAGATCTACACCTTCGCCGAGCAGAAATTCCAGCTGCTGCTGAACCTCGGCAACTACTCGCTGCTGACTCAGGATGAGCTGTACATCTCAGCCTACTTCGGCTCGTTGAAGGTCGCGTTTTTAAGCACATTGATGTGCCTGGTGATCGGTTTTCCGATGGCCTACGCGATCACCAAGGCCAACAAGGAAACGCAAAACGTTTTGCTGCTGCTGATCATGATGCCGACCTGGACCGCGATCCTGATCCGCGTGTATGCGTGGATGGGCATCCTCAGCAACAACGGTTTGCTCAACGGTTTTTTGATGTGGACCGGGCTGACCGATCACCCGATCGAGATCCTCAACACCAACACGGCCGTGTATATCGGTGTGGTTTACGCCTACTTGCCGTTCATGGTGCTGCCGCTGTACGCCAACCTGGTCAAGCACGATCAAAGCTTGCTGGAAGCGGCGTCGGATCTGGGTTCGAGCAACTTCAACAACTTCTGGAAAATCACCGTGCCGCTGGCCAAGAACGGGATCATTGCCGGTTGCATGCTGGTGTTCATTCCGGTGGTCGGTGAGTTCGTGATTCCGGAGCTGCTGGGCGGCCCTGAGACGCTGATGATCGGTCGCGTGCTGTGGCAAGAGTTCTTCAATAACCGCGACTGGCCGGTGGCGTCTGCCCTGGCGGTGGTGATGCTGTTGATCCTGATTGTGCCGATTCTGCTGTTCAACCGCAGCCAGGCCAAAGAGATGGAGGCACGGGGATGAAACGCTTCGGATTTTCAAAGTTCATGCTGATTTTCGGCCTGTCGTTTATCTACTTGCCGATGCTGATTCTGGTGATCTACTCGTTCAACGCTTCCAAACTGGTGACGGTCTGGGGCGGCTGGTCGTTCAAGTGGTACGCCGGTCTGCTCGACAACACGCAACTGATGGGCTCGGTGGTGCGCTCGCTGGAAATCGCCTGCTACACGGCGATTGCGGCGGTGGCGCTGGGGACGTTGGCGGCATTCGTGCTGACTCGCGTGACGCGCTTCAAGGGTCGCACCTTGTTTGGCGGTCTGGTGACCGCGCCGCTGGTGATGCCGGAAGTCATCACCGGCCTGTCGCTGTTGCTGCTGTTCGTGGCGATGGCGCAGTTGATCGGCTGGCCGATGGAGCGTGGCATCGTCACCATCTGGATCGCCCACACCACGTTCTGTGCGGCGTACGTCGCGGTGGTGGTCTCGGCGCGTTTGCGTGAGCTGGATTTGTCCATCGAAGAAGCGGCGATGGACCTTGGGGCGAAGCCGTTCAAGGTGTTTTTCCTGATCACCATTCCGATGATCGCGCCGTCACTGGCGGCCGGCGGCATGATGTCGTTTGCCCTGTCGCTGGATGACCTGGTGTTGGCGAGTTTCGTCTCGGGGCCGGGTTCGACGACCTTGCCGATGGAAGTGTTCTCGGCGGTGCGTCTGGGAGTAAAGCCTGAGATCAACGCCGTGGCCAGCCTGATTCTGTTGGCCGTTTCGATCGTGACCTTCATGGTCTGGTACTTCAGCCGCCGTGCCGAAGCCACCCGCAAACGTGCGATCCAGGAAGCGATGGACCAGACCGCGAGCGAATCGTGGCAGCAACCTGAAAAGCGAATGGTGGAAGCGGCGGTTTAGGTTGTTGAGTTAACTGTGGCGAGGGAGCTTGCTCGCGCTTGAGTGCGCAGCACTCACACAATTGGCAGGGTTGCCAGAATTCTTGGGGCCGCTTCGCAGCCCAGCGGGAGCAAGCTCCCTCGCCACAGGTTGTGTATTGCCCCACAGGTTTTGTGTTTACCGCATTTTTGCTTTGTGTCACTGAATAAAAAGAATGGAGTTGTACCGATGAAAATGTTTGGCAGGACTCTGCTGACACTGTCCTTAGTGGGCGCGATTGCCACCGTTGCCCAGGCCAATGACAAGGTTCTGCGCGTCTACAATTGGTCGGATTACATCGCCCCGGACACCGTCAAGAAGTTCGAAGACGAGACCGGCATCCGCGTGACCTACGATGTGTTCGACAGCAATGAAACCCTTGAAGCACGTCTGCTCGCCGGCAAGTCCGGCTACGACATCGTGGTGCCGTCCAACAGTTTCCTGGCCAAGCAGATCAAGGCCGGGGTCTATCAGGAACTGGACAAGTCGAAGCTGTCGAACTGGAAAAACCTCAACCCGGTGCTGCTGAAAAACGCGTCCGCCAGTGACCCGGATAACGGCCACGCTTTCCCGTACATGTGGGGTTCGATCGGCATTGGCTTCAACCCGGCCAAGGTCAAGGAAGTGCTCGGCGCCAACGCACCGACCAACTCCTGGGACTTGCTGTTCAAACCGGAAAACGCGGAAAAACTGAAAGCGTGCGGCATCAGCTTCCTCGACTCGCCTACCGAAATGCTCCCGGCGGCCCTGCACTACCTGGGTTATCCGGTGAACTCCCAGGACAAGGCTCAGATCGCCGAAGCCGAAGCGCTGTTCATGAAAATTCGGCCGTCGGTGGCGTATTTCCATTCGTCGAAATACATCTCCGACCTGGCCAACGGCAACATCTGCGTCGCGGTCGGTTACTCCGGGGACGTGCTGCAAGCCAAGGCGCGCGCCCAGGAAGCGGGCGACAAAGTGAAGATCGATTACAGCATTCCGAAAGAAGGGGCCGGCAGCTTCTACGACATGGTCGCGATCCCCAAGGACGCGGCGAACGTGGAGAACGCCTACCTGTTCATGAACTTCCTGATGCGCCCGGACATCATCGCCGAGATCACCAACAACATCGGCTACAGCAACGCCAATTCGGCGGCCACACCGTTGGTGGATGAGGCCATCCGGGATGATCCGGGGTCGTATCCGCCGCAAGCGGTCATGGCGACGCTGTATGCGATTCCGGATATGCCGATCGGCGTTCAGCGCGTGATGACTCGGGGCTGGACGCGGGTGAAACTCGGCAAATAGTCGCTGAATGATCGTTCCCACGCTCTGCGTGGGAATGCAGCCCGGGATGCTCCGCGTCCCTTCCAAAGCCGAACGCGGAGCGTTCGGGGAGGCATTCCCACGCGGAGCGTGGGAATGATCGCTATCAAAGTTTCCGTTCACGCAGCGCCTTACCACCGCTGCATCCTCTCTGACGAACGGCCTCACCTGGCTTCCTCGGTTAAGGTGAACTTAGGCGCCCTCCTCGGGCGCCTTTTTTTATGCGGGGGCCAGCGGCCATTCCGCCAGCGCCCGATACCGCCCCTTATGGGATTCAAACAAGACAAAGCGATCAGCCCGCAGGAAAAATTCGGGCGGCGTCGCGGACTCAGGCACCGGCATTCGATAATCACGCATCAACGTCAGGTGCGGCCGATACGCCTTCGGCGTCTCTTCAACGCCAAACGGCAACATCGCCTGTTCCAGCGCATACACCAGACGCAACAACTCCGGCGGTGCCTGCTCCGGCGCCAGGACCAACACCCCTGCCCGGCGCCAGACCTCCATTCGATCCAGCGCCAACCTCAGCGGTATACCCGGTATGTGGACCTTCTCGGCCGCCGTACAGATCTCGCCAATCTGCGCCACGCCGACAGCCCCCAAAAACAACAATGTCAGGTGAAAGTTTTCCGCCGGCACCGGACGCCCGCTGCGCAGCTCAAGGGCGCTGCGCCATTGAGCAATGGCCTTGCGCTGCTCCAGCGGGCAATTGAGCGCGAAAAACAGCCGCTTGAACGGTTCACGGGATTCATCAGTCATGCCTGGCAGCTCCTGACATGCACGTTATAGTTGAACCAACCGAATCAACGGGAGGGGGCCATGCGACAGATCATCAGCAAAGAGCCATGGTGGGCAATGCCGCCGAAACCGGGGCAGGATGAGTCAGAGCTGGAATGGGGCTGGCTGGTTCACTATAGCGAAGGTGAGCCGCGCTTCGAATTCGTCAGGGAGCGGCCGACGGACAGCGAGATCCGCAACCGCAAAAGCTGCAGGATCACCCCGTCGCCGGAGTGATCCTTTCGACGGGATCAGGCCTTCACGATCATTTCAAAACCACCAAAGACCAGGCGCTGGCCATCGAAGGGCATCGGATTGACGTCCGGCTGCATCCGCGGATCGTTCATCATTTTGTCCATGCCCGCGTTACGGGTGGCCTTGTCCGGCCAGATGATCCAGCTGAACACCACGGTTTCGTCCTCCTTGAGTTTCACCGCCATGGGAAACGAGGTTACTTTGCCGTCCGGCACGTCGTCGCCCCAGCATTCAGCGACGCTGAGCGCGCCACATTCCTTGAAAATAACCGCAGCGGTCTCAGCGTGTTTCTTGAATTTTTCGCGGTTGGCGGTGGGCACGGCAGCGAGGAAGCCATCAACGTAGGACATGGTGTTTCTCCTTCGGTTATGGAACGGTCTGCTGGGTAGTCGATTCTGTCGGGCTCCAATCGACAGCGCCGCCGCCCGAACTGACCGACGGTACGTCAGCGCTCTCCGCCAGGTTGCCCTCGATCTGCGCCGCCATGTACAGCGTCCCCGCCATGACGCCGGAGGTCGGGTTCTGCACCAGTTTCATCCAGGCCTTGTCGAACGTATTGCCCAGGCTGGCGCGAATCAGCGCTTCGCTGTCCGGCCGGTCATTGGCCTGAATAATCGCCCGAATGCCGGCTACCCCCACCGAAATCAGGGCGCCGGCCAGTTTCCCGGCTGCTGCGGCCACCGCACTGGCCGCGCCTCGCGGGGCCATTTCGGCCTCCATCCGTTGACTGGCGCGCTTGGCCACCGGCGCCATGGCGGTGTCGGTCGAATCAACGCCTTTGTCGCCTCCCGCCTTGTGGATCTTCTCGATCAACGCCGCGTAGGCCGGCAACGAATTCAGCGGTTGGGTGTGCACGACTTGATACAGCGACGCATCACGCGCGGGCGGTGGCCCGAGTGCAATCGCGGGGATTTTCTGGATGCGGCCGTTGAGCTGGGCCATCGGCACGCCGTGGCGCTGGGAGATTCGCTGCAGTTCCTCCTGAAGAATGTCCACGTAGAAGGCCGTCGCCAAGCCGAGAATCGCGTCGGGATCGATCTCTACCGCGACCGGCGCCAGCACGCGTTTCTGGTATTGCTCCAGCAGGTAGGCCGCCAGGCGCTTGGCCGAGGCATCCTGCTCACCCTTGGCACTGAGGCTGTACCAGCTGACCTTCACCGATAGCCATTCCTGGGTCCAGTAACTGCTGAACCAGGGAATGAAGTTCTCTTCGGTCAGTTGGTAGACCCGCGTGCGCCAGTAATCCATGGCGCCCCGGGCATAGATTTTGGTCTGCTCGGTCGCGGACTGCGACGCGGCGACAATCTCCTGGTCCACCTGCCGCCAGGTGCTTTGCGACACCACCACGACCGGCGCCACCACCGGGGCACGCACAGGCGTGGCGCATCCCGCCAACACCACCATCACGGGGACGATCAGCGAACGCAGGTTCAAGATCGCGGTTCCTACAGTGTTCCCCGGACGGTATGTCCGGTGTTCAAAGGACTGTTTATTTGAGTATAGGTGGCGGGGTTTGTTCGCTTGGAGCTGGTGGTGTTTTCCAGGGCCTCATCGCGAGCAGGCTCGCTCCCACAGTGGTCTGTGGTGAAACACAGGCTTGCGAACGACGCCAATCCCTGTGGGAGCG
>NZ_JASCOM010000286.1:0-7081 GCF_029959925.1 Pseudomonas sp. PS02303 | reverse complement strand
GCTCGCGATTGCGGTTTTACATTCAACGCATTGGTTGACTGATACACCGCTATCGCGAGCAGGCTCACTCCTACAGGTTGATCGCATTTCAGGCCTGATCGAGCGCCACACCCGCACCCATCAACCCGGAATACGGCGCCGTCACCAGCCACACAGGGATGCCTTTGAAGTAATCGCTCATGCAACCCTTGTCGGCGAAGCACCGGGCGAAACCGCTTTCGACGAAGAAATCGGCAAACCGCGGAATCACTCCGCCGACGATATACACGCCACCGCGAGCCCCCGTGGTCAGCACGTTGTTGCCGGCGACACGACCGAGCCAGCAGCAGAACTGCTCCAGCACTTCCAGCGCAATCGGGTCACCCGCAAGACCGGCAGCGGTTATCGATTCCGGAGTATCGAGCACCGGCTCATGACCGTCCACCGCACAAATCGCCCGGTAGACCCGCGGCAAACCGCTGCCGCTCAACGCCGTTTCAGCGCTGACATGCCCGATCTCATTGAAGATGTGTTGCCACAGTTGGGTTTCACGCAGACTGCTCAAGGGCAGATCGACGTGACCGCCCTCCCCTGGCAAGGCGGCAAAACGGCCTTCACCCAGGTCCAGCAAGGTGCCGACACCCAGCCCCGTGCCCGGACCGATCACCACGGCAGGCCGCAGCGGCTCAGGCGTGCCTTCGCAGACCACCCGAAACTCACCCGGCTGCAAACGGGTCATGCCCAGCGCCATCGCCGAAAAATCATTGACCAGCAACAACTGATCGACCTGCAATGCCTTGCAAAAATCTTTGCGACTGAGCCGCCAGTGATTATTGGTGAACTTGAATTCATCACCGCTCACCGGGCCGGCCACCGACAGGCATACCGAGCCGATCGAACCCGGCGCCAGGCCAAGCCCGCCCAGATAGAGGGAAATCGCCTCTTCCGGGCTGGCGTGGTCGGCCGTTGCCAGCACCTGGATCGCTTCCAGTTGCTGGTTTTTCCACAACGCGAAACGTGCGTTGGTCCCACCGATGTCACCGACCAAAGCCAGTTTCAATTAAGCGTCTCCAGGGCAGAAGTAAAGGCGCTGGCGCCCTGCTCTGCGGAGCTGAAGGCCATGCGCATGAAACCAAACAGTTCGCGACCGCTGCCAATGTTGTTGCCCAACAGGCCCTTGGCCGGGGTGCGCGCTGCAAACTCTTCGGCGTCCACCTTAAGCTCCAGGGTGCCTTTGACGCCATCGACGCGGATGATATCGCCCTCTTGCACCCGCGCAAGAGCACCGCCGACATAAGCTTCGGGACTGACATGAATCGCTGCCGGGATTTTCCCCGACGCGCCGGACATGCGCCCGTCGGTCACCAGCGCGACTTTGAAGCCGCGATCCTGCAGCACGCCGAGGAACGGCGTCATTTTGTGCAGCTCCGGCATGCCATTGGAGCGCGGGCCCTGGAAGCGCATCACCGCGACAAAATCCTTCTCCAGCAAACCGGCCTTGAACGCGTCGGCCAGGTCCTGCTGATCCTGGAACACCATGGCTGGCGCTTCGACGATCTGGTTTTCCAAGGCAACGGCGGAGACTTTCATCACGCCACGTCCGAGGTTGCCTTCCATCACCCGCAAGCCGCCCTCAGGCGAGAACGCACGCGCGACCGGGCGAAGAATGGTTTCGTCGAGGCTTTCGATCGGGCCTTCGCGCCAGACCAGCTCGCCGTTTTCGAGGAACGGCTCCATGGTGTAACGGCTCAAGCCGTGGCCCAGCACCGTGTTGACGTTTTCGTGCAGCAGCCCGGCTTCCAGCAGTTCGCGGATCAGGAATGACATGCCGCCCGCCGCCTGGAAATGGTTGATGTCGGCTTTGCCGTTCGGGTAGACGTGGCTCAGGGTCGGCACGACTTCGGAGAGGTCGGCCATGTCCTGCCAGGTCAGTTGAATGCCGGCCGCCATGGCGATGGCGGGCATGTGCAAGGTGTGGTTGGTCGATCCGCCAGTGGCGTGCAGCGCCACGATGGAGTTGACCAGCGAACGCTCGTCGACGATTTCGCCGATCGGCATGAAGTCACCGTTCTGCTTGGTCAGACGCGTCACCTGATGCGCCGCTTCGCGGGTCAGGGCATCGCGCAACGGGGTGTTCGGGTTGACGAACGAGGCGCCCGGCAAGTGCAGGCCCATGACTTCCATCAGCAACTGGTTGGTGTTGGCGGTGCCGTAAAAAGTGCAGGTACCCGGGCTGTGGTAGGACTTCATTTCCGATTCCAGCAGCTCTTCGCGGCTGGCCTTGCCTTCGGCATAACGCTGACGCACATCGGCTTTCTGCTTGTTGGAAATGCCCGAGACCATCGGCCCGCCGGGGACGAAGATCGTCGGCAGATGACCGAAACGCAGTGCGCCCATCATCAGGCCCGGGACGATCTTGTCGCAGATGCCGAGCATCAGCGCGCCATCGAACATGTTGTGGGACAGCGCCACGGCGGTGGACAGCGCAATCACCTCACGGCTCGGCAGGCTCAGCTCCATGCCCGGCTCGCCTTGGGTCACGCCATCGCACATGGCCGGGGTGCCGCCGGCGAACTGGCCGACGGAGCCGATCTCGCGCAGGGCTTTTTTGATCTGTTCAGGAAAGACTTCGTAAGGCTGATGCGCCGAGAGCATGTCGTTATATGACGAAACAATCGCAATGTTGGCGGAGTTCATCATCCGCAGACTGTGCTTGTCTTCAGTGCCGCAACCGGCCACGCCGTGGGCGAAGTTGGCGCATTGCAGCTTGCCGCGCATCGGACCGTCGCTGGCTGCATCGCGAATAAGCGCAAGGTAAGCCTCACGGGTTGCGCGGCTACGGGCGATAAGCCGTTCGGTGACCTCAAGGACGCGGGGATGCATGTGTAGAACTCCAGGCTAACGGATGTGGCGACCTGATTGTCTATGCTGAGCAAGAGCCGGTGTCGATGGGATGACAGACGGTTTTCTTGATCGGTCGGACCAGTTGATTCAGGTCACTCGTTGTAGATTGAACAAAATATTGCCATTAAAAAGGCTTGTTTTCTATTTTTATGCGAATAATCTTGTAATTCCAACAACAAAACGACGGCGGCCCTGTTAAATGACTCTTCGAATCGCAATCAATGGTTTTGGCCGAATTGGCCGCAACGTCCTGCGCGCACTGTATACCCAAGGCTATCGCCAGGATCTGCAGATCGTTGCCATCAATGACCTTGGCGACAGCGCGATGAACGCTCATCTGCTCAAGTACGACACCGTTCACGGCACGTTCGACGCCGATGTCCAGCACGATCAGGAAAGCCTGACCGTCAACGGTGACCGTATTGCCGTCAGTGCCATCCGCAACCCGGCCGAGTTGCCTTGGGCCGCGGAAAAAATTGATGTGGTGTTCGAGTGCACCGGTCTGTTCACCGACCGTGCCAAAGCCGCCGCGCATATTACGGCCGGCGCGCGCAAAGTGATTATCTCGGCCCCGGCCAAAGGCGCCGACGCCACCGTTGTCCACGGGGTCAACCACGACATTCTGCGCCAATCGCACCAGATCATTTCCAACGCATCGTGCACCACCAACTGCCTGGCCCCGGTGGCGCAGGTGCTGCACCGCGAACTGGGCATCGAAAGCGGTCTGATGACCACGATCCACGCCTACACCAACGACCAGAACCTGACCGACGTCTACCACACGGACCCGTACCGCGCCCGTTCGGCCACCCAGAACATGATCCCGAGCAAGACCGGCGCCGCTGAAGCGGTCGGCCTGGTGCTGCCGGAACTGGCCGGCAAACTGACCGGCATGGCGGTACGTGTTCCGGTGATCAACGTGTCGCTGGTGGACCTGACCGTGCAGCTCAAGCGTGAAGCATCGGCCGATGAAGTGAATGCACTGCTCAAAGAAGCCGCCCAGCACTCGAAGATTCTCGGCTACAACACCCTGCCGCTGGTCTCCAGCGACTTCAATCACAACCCGCTGTCGTCGATCTTCGACGCCAACCACACCAAGTCCAGCGGCAAGCTGCTCAAGGTACTGGCCTGGTACGACAACGAATGGGGCTTCTCCAACCGCATGCTCGATAACTGCCTGGCGCTGTGCAACGCTGAGTAACGGGGAGCTAAACCGATGATCGGTATCAGCTTCACGCAAAAGACCATGGCGGCGCGCAAGCGTATCGCCTTGGTCGCCCATGACCACTGCAAGGTATTTTTGCTGGACTGGGCCGAGCGGCAGAAGGACAAGCTTGCGCAACATGAACTGGTCGCCACCGGCACCACCGGGCTGTTGTTGCAACAACGCCTGGGCCTGCCGGTGGAAAGCATGATCAGCGGCCCCTTGGGCGGCGACCAGCAACTCGGTGCGCGCATTGCCGAGCAGCGGGTCGACATGCTGGTGTTTTTCTGGGACCCGTTCGAACCGCAACCCCATGACCCGGACATCAAGGCGTTGCTGCGGGTCGCGGCGGTCTGGAACATTCCGGTGGCATGCAATGAATGCAGCGCCGACTACCTGCTCAGCAGCCCGATGATGGAGCAGGCTCACGCTCACCGCATCCCCGATTACGCAACCTATCTGTTGGGTCGCGCCTGAACCGCTTTCGGATCCATCACTGATCCCTTGAACGGATAATGGACATCATCGTCCGTTCAAGAAGGATCAGGTACGCCAGCCCCGGAATTTCCCCGCGATTTCCCCCGTTTTAAGCCCTGTTTTCGGCAGATTTTTCCGCGCAAACGTTCAACCCCTACCGTTCGTCGGGGCCACCATCATGCATCCTCGTCCCACGCCGATGTGCATTGAATGGCGCTGAATGGACTTGGCGAACCGGGTCGACATCGGCCCACAGCCAACACTTCATCCCTTCGCGAGTTCGCCCTATGTTCGACTCTCTCTCTATCCGTCTGAAAATCGTCTTGCTGTCCGGCCTGTGCCTGCTTGGCGTGGTCGCGTTGATCGTCGGTATGAATTTCTACCAGACCAACCAGAACGATGAGCTGGTCAGCGCCTCCAGCCGCAAGATGCTCACCACCAGCGTGCAGGACCTGCTCCAGGCCAAGGCCGCCGAGCAAGCGGTGCGGGTGCAGAAGACATTCGGTGAAAGCCTGTTGGTGGTGACTGCCCTGGCCGATCAGATCAAGGACATGCGCGCCATGGCCGCCAAGCGTTCGCTTGAGGCCGGGGCCTTGCGTGAGGAGTTGAACCAGAGCCTGAAAACCGCGTTTGAGCGCAACAGCAAAGTGCTGGGGATCTGGCTGGCGTTCGAGCCCAACGGCCTGGACGGCAAGGACAGCGAGTTCGCCAACGATGCGGCCCGCCAGTCCAACGAATCCGGGCGTTTTGCCAGTTACTGGAGCCGTGCCGGTGGGGCCGGGATCAACACGATCATGGTCGAAGACGACATGACCAAAACCACCCTGAGCCTCAGCGGCACGCCGTACAACAGCTGGTACACCTGCCCTCGCGACAGCAAACGCACCTGCTTGCTGGACCCGTATGCCGACACCGTCGGCGGCAAGGAGATGCTGATGACCACCATTTCCGTCCCGCTGCTGGTGGACGGCAAGTCCATCGGCGTGGTCGGTATCGACATCGCCCTCGACGCCCTGCAAGCGGCCGCGGTCGATTCCCAGCGTGACCTGTTCAACAGCGCCGGGCACATGCTGATTGTCTCCGGCAGCGGTGTATTGGCTGGTTACAGCGTCGATGCGAGCAAGGTCGGCAAAGGCATTGATGCGACCCTCGGCGCTGACGGCAAGGACATCCTGCAACTGCTCAGCGGAGGCACGCCGAAGATCCTCGAACAAGGCGATGTGATTCGTGCGGTGTACCCGGTGAGCCCGATCAGCGACTCCAAAGCCTGGGGCGTGGTGATTGACCTGCCCAAGCAAGTGCTGCTGGCCGATTCGGTCAAGCTGCAAGCGGTGCTCGATGACGCCCAGCAAAGCGGCACGATCAAAGCGGTGCTGGTGGCTGTCGCGGCCGGCCTGATCGGTCTGTTGCTGATCTGGCTCACCGCGTCCGGCGTGACCCGGCCGATCAACAGCGTCGCCGAGATGCTCAAGGCGATTGCCAGCGGCGACGGCGACCTGACCCAACGCCTGCACTACAGCAAAAAAGATGAACTGGGCGAACTGGTCAGCTGGTTCAACCGCTTCCTCGACAAGCTGCAACCGACCATCGCGCAGATCAAACAAAGCATCACCGACGCTCGTGGCACCGCCGACCAATCCTCGGAAATCGCCCGTCAGACCAGCGAAGGCATGCAGGTGCAGTTCCGCGAAATCGACCAGGTCGCCACAGCGTCAAACGAAATGAGCGCCACCGCCCACGAAGTCGCCAACAGTGCGTCGAACGCGGCCAATGCGGCCAAAGGTGCGGATCAATCAGCGCGCGATGGCATGTCGATCATCGAGCGCAGCACCCGCGACATCAATCAACTGGCCGACGAAGTCAGCAAGGCTGTGACCGAAGTCGAGGCGCTGGCGGTGAACAGCGAGCAGATTGGTTCGGTGCTGGAAGTGATCCGCAGCATTGCCGAACAGACCAACTTGCTCGCCCTCAACGCGGCGATCGAAGCGGCCCGTGCCGGCGAAAGCGGTCGCGGGTTTGCCGTGGTGGCTGACGAAGTGCGCAACCTGGCCAAACGCACCCAGGACTCGGTAGAAGAAATCCGCGTCGTGATCGAGCGCATCCAGACCGGCACACGCGGCGTGGTGGCCACCATGCATTCGAGCCAGACCCAGGCCCACAGCAACGCCGGACAGATCCAGCAAGCGGTCCAGGCCTTGGGCAAAATCAGCGACGCGGTCACCGTGATCAGCGACATGAACCTGCAAATCGCCAGCGCCGCCGAACAGCAGAGCGCGGTGGCCGAAGAGGTCAACCGTAACGTCTCGGCGATCCGCACCGTCACCGAAACCCTGACCGGCCAGGCCACCGAATCGGCGCAGATCAGCAGCCAACTCAACTCGCTGACCACCCACCAGATGAAATTGATGGATCAGTTCCGG
This sequence comes from Pseudomonas sp. PS02303, assembly GCF_029959925.1. Taxonomy (NCBI): domain Bacteria; kingdom Pseudomonadati; phylum Pseudomonadota; class Gammaproteobacteria; order Pseudomonadales; family Pseudomonadaceae; genus Pseudomonas; species Pseudomonas sp. PS02303. Next base: position 97 of record NZ_JASCOM010000286.1, on the reverse strand, counting down.
GTGTAACAGCCACAGCCCTGTAGGAGCGAGGCTTGCCCGCGAAGGGAGCGCTGCGGTTTTCAGATAGACCGCATTATCGTTCTTCGCGGGCAAGCCT
>NZ_JASCOM010000285.1:0-7113 GCF_029959925.1 Pseudomonas sp. PS02303 | reverse complement strand
GGCTGGCTCCCACAGGGGATTGTGAACGACACAAACCCAATGTGGGAGCCAGCCTGCTGGCGATGGCGGCATCAGCTACAGCAGAAAACTAAAAGCGAGAACCGGGCCCGGAAAGAAACGCCAGCTCTTCAGCCGTAGACTCCCTTCCCAACACCGCATTCCTGTGCGGAAACCGCCCAAACCGCGCAATCACCTGCTGATGCTTCTCGGCATAGTTCAGATAGTCGATAAACAGTGCCCGATCACTCTCAGGCTGTTGCGCAACCAGATCGATGTACCGCGAAACCGCCTCGTTCTGCACCGCCAGATTCTCGCAATGCTCAAACACCAGGTAGATAAACACCCGTTGAATCGGCCGCAACTGCCGATCGAAATCCGCAGCAATGCCTTGCGCCACCAGTGCCTGAGCCCTGAGATCGCCTGAAAAGGATTTGGGGGTGTCGCGAAAGATCATTCGCGGGAGCTGATCGAGCAGCAGCACCAAGGCCAGCCAACCTTCGGGGCGTTGCGCCCATTCAGTCAATCCGCCGGCCAGTGCCTGCTCGACCCAGTCCCCGAAACGCGTCTGCGCTTCGAGGTCCTGGCTGTCGCGCTTGCCGAACCATAACTTGCCCTTGTCAGCCGCTATGTCTTGGGGGGATTCGAAGGTTCCGAACCACCACTCGAGCAACGGCTGCCAGGGCGCGGTCATGGTTTATTCCTTGTGGTAAGCCGTGACGCGTTCGACTTCTTCTTTCGAACCGAGGAACACCGCAACACGCTGGTGCAAGCCCTCAGGCTTGATGTCGAGGATGCGCTGATGGCCATCGGTGGAAGCGCCGCCAGCCTGCTCAACCAGGAACGACATCGGGTTGGCTTCGTACATCAGACGCAGTTTGCCCGGCTTGGACGGCTCGCGGTTGTCGCGTGGGTACATGAACAGACCGCCACGGGTCAGGATACGGTGCACGTCGGCAACCATCGCCGCGACCCAGCGCATGTTGTAGTTCTTTTTCAGCGGGCCTTCATCGCCAGCCAGCAATTCGTCGACATAACGTTGTACCGGCGCTTCCCAGTGACGCTTGTTGGACGAGTTGATCGCAAATTCCTGCGTGGACTCCGGGATCGTGATGTCTTCATGGGTCAGCACGAAGCTGCCCATTTCACGGTCCAGGGTAAAGCCCTTCACGCCATTGCCCAGGGTCAGCACCAGCATGGTCTGTGGACCGTAAATCGCATAACCGGCGGCAACCTGCTGAGTGCCTGGCTGCAGGAAGGCCTTTTCGTTCAAAGGCTCGTTCTGGGTCAGGTATTCGTTCGGGCAACGCAGCACCGAGAAGATCGTACCGACCGGCGCGTTGATGTCGATGTTCGACGAACCATCCAGTGGGTCGAATACCAGCAGGTACGCGCCTTTCGGGTATTTGCCCGGGATCTGGTAGGCATTATCCATTTCTTCGGATGCCATGCCGGCCAGGTGACCGCCCCATTCGTTGGCTTCGAGCAGGATGTCGTTGGACATCACATCAAGCTTCTTCTGCACTTCGCCTTGGACGTTTTCAGTGCCCATGCTGCCCAGAACGCCGCCCAGGGCGCCCTTGGACACGGCGTGGCTGATTTCCTTGCAAGCACGCGCCACCACTTCGATCAGGAAACGCAGATCGGCAGGGGTGTTGTTGCTACGGGTCTGCTCAATCAAATAGCGACTCAGGGTAACGCGGGACATGGAAGGCTCCGGTGGAATTGGGGGCTAAAAACCCGCGCAGTTTAACGCGAGTCGAGGCGCATTTCCTCCTATCAGACGTGATACGCCCAATAGAGTTCATGCGCGGGGTTGAGCGTAGCCGTAAATGAACTCTATGGCGGCGAGGGAGCTTGCTCCCGTTGGGGTGCGAAGCGGCCCCCTGAAGCATTCGCCGCCATTTGTCCGAGAACATGCAGCCGCAGAAGTTACGACTGCTTCGCAGCCGAACGGGAGCAAGCTCCCTCGCCACAGGTTCAGGGTTTAACGGGGGGCTTGCGCAGCAAACTGAACGCCATCGCTGCGAGAAACAGCACGCTCAGCAGCAACACCCCCCACAACCCGAACTTCTTCCAGTCCGTGTCCGCTGTCGCGGCCGCCGTCACCGTGGAGGAGTTGCTCACCACCGCCGCACCCTCCACCGAAGCCTTGCCCAGCGCCGCCCACTTGGCCGCGCTGTAATCCGGGATCAGCGTCGACAACGGCAGGTTCGCCGCCTTCACCGTCGCACTCCCCAGCGCCAGCGTATAAGGCCCCGCCCCACGTGCCAGGAACACCAATTGCGTCGAGCGCACAGCAAACTTCAACGTCGGCGCTTCAGCACCCAAGCCACCGCCGCGCTCATCCACGACCAGCTTCAACTGCTGCACGGTTTGCCCCGACAGCTGCAATTCGTTCTGCACCACGTCCTGGCCACTCTGGGTCAGGCGATAGAGCAAACCGCTGGTCAGCGGCTGCCACGGCAAGCTGCTTTCGCGACGACCGGACAACGTCACCGGCGCCAGGCTGTTGGGCTGACTCAGCTCGACCTGGACCCGCTCGACATTCAGCCCCATCGGCAACTGCCAGGTGTACTCTCCCGCCTTCACGCTGCTGCCCGCCAGCGGCTGCGACCAGACCAACGGCAGCGGCAGACTGCGGGGACTCGCGCTTTGCAGCTGCGCAGACGTCAGCGTCGGTGCCAATTGCGGTGAATTCCACAGCAGGCGCAGATAACGCGCCGATTGCCCCGGCAAGCCGACTTCATGCTGCTCGACCCGTTCATCGGCAAACGTCAGCCGCGCCACCTGGCCTTCGCCCCACGACTGCCAATGCTGCAAGTCGTCGCTGGCCTCGATGGTGAAACGCTGAAAGCCATCGCGCTCGCTGGTCCAGTCGAGGATCAACTGCTGCAACGGCGCCTTGATGGCGCTGGCGTCGAGCAACCAGCCGCGCAGCACTTCTTCGCCCGCCTCCAGCTGACTGGACGGTTGCACTTCGACCAACGTGCCGTTCGCGCTCGATTGCACGCGGATGCCCGGCGCGCGCTCCGTGGCGTCCGCCGAGGTGTACAGCGGGAACCACTTCACATCGGTCAGCGTACGATTTTCCCGGGTTGACGCCGCCTCGCGAGCCAAGGCGTAGGCCTGGGCCTCACCGGCAGCGTTGAACACGCGAACATCGCTGAGGTCCGTTTGCCGCGCATTCAGTTGCACGCTCAAGGGCAATTCGAGGCGATACCAAGGCCCTTCGCCGCTCACCGACAACGGCACGTGCGTGGCAAAGTCCGCCGGTTTTTCCTGAGCGCTGGCGGACAGCGCCACACCCAACGCAACAGCGCCCAACCAGCCCAGGTTCAACTTCTGACTCAAGACGACACTCCTTCGGTTTCAGGGGCCGGCCTTTCAGCGTCGGCTCCGCCTTGGCGCGCAGCCTCGGCGCGCTTGGGCGGCAGCGGCGCGAAATAGCCCACCACCAGCAGCAACACGCCGACGCCGATAAACGACACAATCCGCGCAAGGCCGCCACGGTTACTCAGTTCGACAAAGAACAGTTTGGCCACCACCACGCCAATCAGCGCGGCGCCGATCAGCCAGACTTCACGGCGATGACGCAGATGGCCGCCGATCATCAGGCTCAGCGCCATCAGGGTCCAGACGATGGACAGCCCCGCCTGCACCAGCATCGATTCAAGCAACGCATCGAGCTCGAACGGCACACCGCCCCAATGGTGCGCGGTGCGCATCACCAGTGCGGTGAAGAATGCGAACAGCGAGACCCCGGCGATCAGTTGCGTGGCGTGCTCTATGTAATCTTTGCGAATCGCCAGTTGCGTCACGGCGCTGCGGGACCAGACGTAGACGCCGAACAGCGCAAACAGCAGACCCAACTCTAACGGATTGACCAGCGGCACATAGGGCAGCGGCTCGGCCGTGCCGTCGCTGACGATATTCGCCAGCCAGAACCAGCCGAGCATCAGCAGCGCCAACGGTGCCGCCGCATAAAAACGGTACTCGCGTGGATACGCCGAAACAGGCCAAGGCCCATTGCGTGGCGCCGCCATCAGCACCAGATACAGACTCGGCAGGATCGCCCAACCCAGCCAGCGCCAGGCGTTGTACTGCTCGGACAACAGCAGCAAACCGTAACGCAGCTCCAAGGCCAGCACACCGATCAACAGCCAGCAGCCGAGCACATGAGCGGTGCTCAGGGCACGCGCCGGCAACATCGGCGCCAGACGTCGCAGGGAGATGAAATGCACGACGAACACGGCCGCCCACACCAGCCAACCGAAATTGGCTGCCGGGTGATAACGCGAGTACCACGCGGCGAGCAGTACCAGACCGGCAGCGGGCATAAGCAAGGTGCAAAGCAGGCCCAGCGACGACCAATTCAAGCGCAGCGCCAACACCGCCCACAGCGCCACGCTCAAGGCGGCAACCGCCAGCAACAAGGTTGCTTGCAGATTCAGCGGTGCAAAACGCAGCACTTCGCTGATCCACGCCAGCGCCCACCAGCCTGCGCCCCACACCAGCAGCACTTCGGACAAACGCTGCAAGCTCAGCACATCAAACGCCGAGGCATGGTTGCCAAGTTGCAAGCGCCACGCTCCGACCATCGCGGCCAGACCCAACACCAGCGGCGTCCAGAAACCGCTGTGGGCCAGAGGTTTCAACCCTTCGCTGGCCAGCGGCCCGAGCAGGTCCGGCCCCGCGAACAGGAACGCCGCGCCGCCAATCAACTGCAAAAGCAAACCGAAGACAAAACTCACGCGCTGCTTGAGGTACAGGCTCAGCCAAATGATGAACAAGCCACTGGCCGCCCACACCGCACTCGCGGTCTGCCAGGGCAGCACGAACAGCACCGCCAGGTTGATCAGCACCAGACCCGCCAGCAACACCACCGACAAGCCGCGCAGCAGCCGGACATCGCTGCGCACCATCTCATCACGCGCGGCGAGCAACATGCCGGCGATCAGCGCGAGGCCGATCAAAGACGCGCTGAGCAAACCGCTCCAACCCGCGCTGAACACGGCGCCAGACTCACCGCTGGAACCTTGCAAGCGCAGCAGGAACAGCGCACCGCCGAGCAACTGGACAGCAAACGCGGTGAACAGGAACGTGCGCGATTGCAGACGCAGACCGACAAACAACGTCGCCAACCCCGCCAACGCCCAACTGATCGCGGTGCCGTGGGTCAGGAAGAACAATGGCGCCAACAGATAGAGGAAGGTCAGGCCCAGGCAAGCCAACACCGGCCGCCCTTTGCGCTCCCATTCCGATGTCTGTTCGGGCAGGGCTTTGCGCAATTGATAGAAGCTGAACAACAACGCCACGCCGAGCATCAACGCGCCCAGCGGAGCGCCGTCGAGCAAACTGCCGTCGCCGATGCGCAATTCGCTGACAAACGCGATGGCCGAGCCCAGTTGCAGCAGCAAGGCAAACGCACGAGCCAGCGGTCGTTGCTGACGCAGGCCGAGCCAGAAAATGCCCGCGCCCTCGACCGCCCAAGCGGCAGCCGTCCAGCGCGCGTCGAGCCCCAGCGGAATCGCGAGGCTGGCGAAGATCACGCCCAGCGCCAAACAGGTTTCCGCGAGCAGCAATGCGCGGCCGCCCATCAGGAAACGCGCCAGGCCCATGTAGATCATGCCCAAGGCCAAGGCACTGAACGCTGCGGCAAATTCCAAATGCTGAACCAGCGCGAACTGCAATCCGAATCCCACCAGCGGCGGGCCGAACAGCATCGTGCCGTCGACATAATCGCCCTTGCGCGCCGACCAACGCAGCAGCGCCTCGCGGCTGTCGTCCTCGGGGGCGTCGCTCATCTCCAGCAGCTTGCGACGGGCAAACAGCAGGCCGATGGCCAGGTACATCAGGAAGAACAGCACCAGGAACGGTTCGGTGCTCCACAGCAATTCCGGTGTGTAGGAGCGCAGGCCCCAGGCGAAACCGATACCGAAGGTGCCGACGAAACCGATCAGGTTCAGCAGTCGCCAGGCCTTGAACCAGGCGATGGCGAGGATGCCGGCGTTGAGCAAGGCGAAGTAGCTGAACAGCGCGACGTGGTTGCCGGCGCCGGTGGAAGTCAGGATCGGTGCCGCGAAGCCGCCGAGTGCAGCGGCCGCGGCCAGGCCCAACGCATCCTGGGTGATGGCGAGAATCGCCGAGAACACCGTGACCGCGACCAGCAGGCCCAGGGCGGCGCTTGGATCGAGCAACGGGTGCAGGCGCATCGCGGCAAACACCGTCAGGTACAACACGGCGATGCCGGTGCCTTGCAGCATCAGCGCGTAATTGCTGTTGCGTGTTCTTAGCCACCAACCCAGACCAAGCAAGCCCAACGCAGCGGCCGCAACCCCGGCGTAACGCAGTTCGATCGGCACCACCATGCCTTCGGTGGCATACCGCAGCAAGAACGCCAGACCGAGGAACAACAGCACCACGCCGACCCGCAGCACGGTGTTGCCGCCGAACAGCCAGTTGCGAGCGCCGCTGATGGCCCGCTCGATGAAGTTCGGGCCACGCGGGACGGCGGGTTGTTGCGGTTCGCGGGTAACAGGCTCGGGTTTCCAGACATCGTCGGGCAGCGGACGGCTGGTTTGCGCTGCCGTTGCGCTCATCGGCTCGAGTTCGGGCGGAAGATCCCAGATCAGCTCGGGGGTTTCGACAGGAATATCATCGAGGGTGAAGTCAGGCGACGGAGCGGCTTCGCTGGCAACCGGCTCGCTGGTTTCAGGCGTTGTGACGCCCGGCACCTCCAACAATGCCAGGCGTTGCTGCACGCCATTGAGCGCAACCTGCGCCTGCTCCAGCAGTCGACGCTGCTCGGTCGCTTCTGAATCCAGGCGGCCGATACGAATGGCCTGCCCTACTCCCAACCCGAGCAGCGCACCCAATAGCGCATCGCTGAATGACTCATCGAGTATCCAGCCCAGCACCAGCCCAATCAGCATGAACATCCATTGCATGGTCGATATCCCTAAGCGGCCCCGCTGCGGGGCGAATCCGGGTGAAGCAGTCTCTGGCTGAGTCTAGTGTGAAACCACACAAACCTGTGGGAGCGAGCCTGCTCGCGAAGGGGCCATGACATTCAGCATTGACGTTGAATGTCAGACCGCTTTCGCGAGCAGGCTC
>NZ_JASCOM010000284.1:0-7270 GCF_029959925.1 Pseudomonas sp. PS02303 | reverse complement strand
CGCGAAGAGGCCGTCACATTCAACATCTCTGTCGATTGTTACGGCCTCTTCGCGAGCAAGCTTCGCTCCTACAATAGGTTTTGCGGTGTTTGTTAGTTCTGCGCTGGTTTTTTGAAGACGTAGAACAGGTTCGGCTCGCTCACCAGGTACATCGTGCCATCGTCATCCATGGCGATGCCTTCCGCTTGCGGCACGGTCTTCTGCAACCCCTGTCGCCCCTTGCTCAGCGACATGGTGCTCAGCGGTCGCCCGTCCACATCCAGTTCCAGAATCAGCCGCGACTCGTCGGACAGCGCCAGCAAATGGCCGCTGCGCTCGTCGTATTGCAGGCTCGACAGGTCTCGCACGAACATCCCGGCATCGCGCTTGGGGTTGTTGACCACATGCACCGCGTAGGATTTCTCCGGGTTGTAATGTGGGAAGCCCTGCACTTCGTAGATCAGCATCGGGTCGCGCTCCTTGGCGACGAACAGGCGCTTGCCCACCGAATCGTAAGCCAGGCCTTCGAAACCCTTGTTGCCGCTCATGTGCACGCCGAGGGTCATCTGCTCGGCGTCCGCCGCGTCGAGGAACGTCGTGTCCTTATCCAGATGAATCTTGATCAGCCGCTGCTGGCGTTCATCGGTGATCACGTATGTGTCGGCGCTGATGAACTCCACCGCCTCCGGATCACCGAAGCCGACCAGCGAAATGCGTCGGACGATCCGCCCGTCCAGCGACAACTCGATCAGCTCGGCGTTTTTGTTGGTGACGGTAAACAGGCTTTTGCGCACCGGATCGAAGGTCAGCGCCGACACGTCGTCGTTCAGCCCGTCAATGACCCGGGCTTCGAGCTCCACCCGGTATTGATCCAGGCCGATGGACTCGCTGCTTAAAGGTTGCCAGAGGGTGTGCAGGTTGAACCAGGCGCGCTCGAACAGACGCATGTATTGGCCAACCGCAATCAGCGCGACCAGTGCAATGACTGTCAGGATCAAAATAAGGGGTTTGGGACGGGCAAGTCGGCGCATTCAGGCGGGCTCGGAAACAGAAACAGGCGGATGAAATATCACGCCTGTATGAATTCAAGCTTAATGGCCAGTTGCCTTTGACCACAACGCCTGGATTCTGAGCGCCTATTTCTGCTTTTCGAAACGGTAGAACAGGTTCGGCTCACTCACCATGTACAGCGTGCCCGCCTCGTCCATGGTCACGCCTTCGGCACGGGGAATGGTCTTCTTCAAGCCGTTGAAGCCGCCCAGCAAGGTCATGAAGCTGACCTGCTCGCCCTTCTCGTCCAGCTCCAGCAACAAGTGGGAATCGGCGGACAGCACCAGGGTGTGGCCTGTGCGCGGGTCGATGGCCAGTCCCGAGAGGTTGCGGATGTCCAGTTCGTCATTGGCGAGTTTCTGCTTGTCGCCCTTGAGGGTCTGGCTGCCGTCGCTTTTCCAGCTGAACAGCGCCGGCGGGCGTTCCTCACCCAGGAGGATTTGCTGATTGCGCGGGTCATAGACGATGGCTTCGAAGGCCTTGTTCTGGTCTTTCGAAGGGCCGAGGTCGTATTTAGGGAAGTTGGCGATATTCAGTTCACGCGTGTCGGCATCGACCTTGACGATGGAGAGCATATGCTCACGCTCATCGACGATGGCCAGCAGACCATTGCCCATCATGGTCAGGCCTTCAGGGTTGCTCCAGCCCACCAGCGGCATCTTGCGCAGGACATCGCCTTGCAAGGTCAGCTCAACGAGGAACGGGTTTTTGCCCATGACCGAAAACAGGGTTTTGGTGTGCGGGTTGTAAGCCAGGTCCGACGCTTCGTCCTTCTCCATGCCCGGCAGCAGCTTGGCGTCGATCACTGCGCGGTAATCCGGTAGCCAGATACTTTCCTGACGCTCGGCCGGGCTTTCAAAACGCTCATGCAGCCAGAGCACACCGCGATCGTCCCAATGCATCGCAAAGGCGAGGCCATAAACGGCGACGGCCACCAGCAAAAGCCAGGAATACCAACGCATGACAAAGCGCGAGCGGCGGGCAGTTTTGACAGTGGGCAGCGGTCGGGTGGCCATTCAGGATGCGTTCCAGAAATTCAGGCTACGGGTAATAGCACAATTGGGACCGGCTCAGACGCCGGAATCCGCGGAATTATCCAGACAAGATGTGAAAAAAACGGGAAATGGCGGGATTGCCCTTCTGCGGGCCACCACAAACCGATGTCGGCGCGAGCCTGCTCGCGATGAGGGCGTGTCAGTCAACAGAGATGTCGAATGACAGGCCGGTATCGCGAGCAGGCTCACGCCTACCTGGTTTTGCGGTGTTTGGGTTAACGGACGCTGCTGGTGAAACTGCTCGCGCCGGACAGTTCGATCACCAGTTCATCACCGACATTCAGCGGGCCAACGCCCACTGGCGTGCCGGTCAGGATCACGTCCCCGGCCTGCAGCGAGAAGCAACCGGCCATGTGCTGGATCATCGGCACGATCGGGTTGAGCATGGCGCTGCTGTTGCCATCCTGGCGCACTTCGCCATTGATGGTCAGGCGGATGCCAATGTCAGTCAGGTCGGCAAAGGTGCTGCCGGACACAAACGGCGCAATCACCGCCGCGCCGTCGAAGGACTTGGCGATTTCCCACGGCAGGCCCTTGGATTTCAGCTCGGCCTGCTTGTCGCGCAACGTCAGGTCCAGGGCCGGGGCGAAACCGGAAATCGCATCCAGCACTTCTTCACGGCTTGGCTTGGTGGACAACGGCTTGCCGATCAACACCGCGATTTCCGCTTCGTAATGCACCGAACCGCGCTCGGTCGGAATGCTGAAACCGCCTTCCAGCGGCACCACGCAACTGCCTGGCTTGATGAACAGCAGCGGCTCGGTAGGCACCGGATTGTCCAGTTCCTTGGCGTGTTCGGCGTAGTTGCGGCCGATGCACACCACTTTCCCCAGCGGGAAGTGAATACGCGTACCGTCGACATACTGGTGCTGATAGCTCATTACCGACTCCTGTTCCGTTGATTCAAACAGCGAAGATTTTGCCCGGGTTCATGATGCCGTTCGGGTCGAACACCGCCTTGACGGCTTTCATGTATTCGATCTCGACCGGCGAGCGGCTGTAGGTCAAGTAATCACGCTTGGTCATGCCCACGCCGTGTTCGGCGGAAATCGAGCCGTTGTACTTCTCGACGGTTTCGAACACCCACTTGTTGACGGTGGCGCACTTGGCGAAGAACTCGTCCTTGCTCAGGTTTTCCGGCTTGAGAATGTTCAAGTGCAGGTTGCCGTCGCCGATGTGGCCGAACCAGACGATTTCGAAATCCGGGTAGTGTTCGCCGACAATCGCGTCGATTTCCTTCAGGAATGCCGGGACTTTCGACACGGTGACCGAAATGTCGTTCTTGTATGGCGTCCAGTGGGAAATGGTTTCGGAAATGTATTCGCGTAGTTTCCACAGGTTCTGCAGCTGGGTTTCGCTCTGGCTCATGACGCCGTCCAGCACCCAGCCCTGCTCGACGCAGTGCTCAAAGGTTTCCAGGGCGTGGTTGGCCACTTCTTCGGTGGTCGCTTCGAATTCCAGCAGCGCGTAGAACGGGCAATCGGTTTCAAACGCCGCCGGCACGTCGCCGCGGGCCATGACCTTGGCCAGGGCCTTGTCGGAGAAGAACTCGAAGGCGGTCAGGTCGAGTTTGCTCTGGAACGCGTGCAGCACCGGCATGATCGAGTCGAAATCGGCGGTGCCGAGGACCATCGCGGTGAGATTTTTCGGCGCACGGTCCAGGCGCATGGTCGCTTCGACGACAAAACCGAGGGTGCCTTCGGCGCCGATGAACAGCTGACGCAGGTCGTAGCCGGTGGCGTTCTTGATCAGGTCGCGGTTCAGTTCCAGCAGATCGCCCTTGCCGGTGACGACTTTCATGCCGGCTACCCAGTTGCGGGTCATGCCGTAGCGAATCACCTTGATTCCGCCGGCATTGGTGCCGATATTGCCGCCAATCTGGCTCGAACCCGCCGACGCAAAATCCACCGGGTAATACAGGCCTTTTTCTTCAGCCACGTTCTGCAGATGCTCGGTGACCACGCCTGGCTGGCACACCGCCGTGCGGTCGGTCAGGTTCACGTCGAGAATCTGGTTCATGTAGTCGAACGACACGACCACTTCACCATTGGCCGCCACCGCAGCGGCGGAAAGACCGGTACGACCGCCGGACGGCACCAGCGCCACCTTGTGCGTGTTGGCCCAACGGACAATGGCCTGGACCTGCTCGGTGGTCTTGGGGAACACGATGGCGGTCGGGGCCGGGGCGAAATGCTTGGTCCAATCCTTGCCATAAGTATTCAGGGAGTCGGCGTCGGTCAACACCTTGCCAGGCTCAACCAGGGTCTTCAGCTCATCAATCAGGGCAGGATTGGTCATCGACAGAACTCTCGAACAATTCATGGTCATCCTGAGAACGCTTCACGTCGCAGGAATGAGTGTTTAGCGGGGTGCGTATGCTAGCATACCGACCCCGCAGGGTAGTGCCCAACGGCTATTCTGCGGTGACGGCTTTCCTGCCGTCCGGGTCAGCGTTATGTGCCCTGTTTTATACGTACGATCCTCTTTTGACGAGTGGCTGTTGTCGTCAGGCAAGGCGCCGCGACGAGTCATAGCCCGCTATGGCGAGGAGCGGCAACGCAGCATGACGGCAACAGACGCCGTCAAAAAGGATCAGTACGTATAAGACAGGGCACCCTGACTATTTCCTGCCATTTTTCTCCGGGATACAGGTTTACGCAGATGAGCAAGACTTCTCTCGATAAGAGCAAGATCAAGTTCCTTCTTCTCGAAGGCGTCCACCAATCGGCTGTCGACGTCCTCAAGTCGGCGGGCTACACCAGCATCGAGTACCTCACTGGTTCTCTGCCGGAAGCCCAGCTGAAGGAAAAGATCGCTGATGCGCACTTCATCGGCATTCGCTCTCGCACTCAACTGACCGAAGAGATCTTCGATCACGCGAAGAAGCTCGTGGCTGTGGGGTGTTTCTGCATCGGCACCAACCAGGTCGACCTGAACGCGGCGCGCGAACGCGGCATCGCGGTGTTCAACGCCCCGTACTCCAACACTCGCTCCGTTGCCGAGCTGGTGCTGGCCGAAGCGATCCTGTTGCTGCGCGGCATTCCTGAGAAAAACGCCTCCTGCCACCGTGGCGGCTGGATCAAGAGCGCGGCCAACTCCTTCGAGATCCGCGGCAAGAAGCTGGGCATCGTCGGTTACGGCTCGATCGGCACGCAATTGTCGGTCCTGGCGGAAGGCCTGGGCATGCAGGTGTACTTCTACGACACCGTGACCAAGCTGCCATTGGGCAATGCAACCCAGGTCGGTAACCTGACCGAGCTGCTGGGCATGTCCGACATCGTTACCCTGCACGTTCCGGAAACCGCGGCGACCCAGTGGATGATCGGCGAGAAGGAAATCCGCGCCATCAAGAAGGGCGGAATTCTGATCAACGCCGCACGCGGCACCGTGGTCGAACTGGACGCCCTGGCGGACGCGATCAAGGACAAGCACCTGATCGGCGCGGCCATCGACGTGTTCCCGGTGGAGCCACGCTCCAACGACGAAGAGTTCGAAAGCCCGCTGCGTGGCCTGGACAACGTGATCCTGACCCCGCACATCGGTGGTTCCACCGCCGAGGCGCAGGCCAACATCGGTCTGGAAGTGGCAGAAAAACTGGTCAAGTACAGCGACAACGGCACCTCGGTGTCGTCCGTGAACTTCCCGGAAGTGGCCCTGCCTGCTCACCCTGGCAAGCACCGCCTGCTGCACATCCACCAGAACATTCCGGGTGTGATGAGCGAGATCAACAAGGTCTTCGCCGAAAACGGCATCAACATCTCCGGTCAGTTCCTGCAGACCAACGAGAAAGTCGGCTACGTGGTCATCGACGTAGACGCCGATTACTCGGAAATCGCCCAGGAGAAACTGCAGCACATCAACGGCACTATTCGTTGCCGCGTGTTGTTCTGATAGCGACTTGAGTGACAAAAAAAGGAGCCCTTCGGGGCTCCTTTTTCATGGACGCGACTAACGTTACTTAACGTTGACGGTGATCTTTTCGGAGACGATCGGTGGATCGAAAGCCATATGGTTCATGTCGCCCAACTCCAACTGCAAGGTGTGCTTGCCAGGTGTCAGCGTCAGCTCGGTTTCTGTCTGCGCTTTGCCGAAATGAACGTGATTGGCATCTGCCGGGATGACCGCCCCAGCCGCAACTATATCCTTGGCATCGACCAGCAAATGGTGGTGGCCAGTATTCTTGGTGGCATCGCCCGCTGGCGCCAACGCAACGTTCTCAACAGCGAATTTGACTTTGAAAGTTTGCGGGACAGTCCCACCATCTTCAGGAGAAACGATGGACACTTCGGCCCCTTTGGGGGCCGGTGTTGCAGCACTGGCCAGTACCGAAACACCCATCAATAGGCCAGCCAATGCTGCTCGTGACATAAACGTTTTCATTCTCTTCTCCAGTTTTTCCGTAAAATCCGCGTGGCCGAGACAACTTCACGGCCATTTGTTGTCGAAGGACCTCGACAACCATAGCAAAGCGAGCCTGAATCAGAGCATCGCGATAAATGTATTCAAAGGAGTGACCATGCGCTTTTTGCCTGGCCTGATCTGCCTGCTACCCCTTTTGAGCCCTTTGGCCCATGCCGAACTGATTGACGATGTAAACGATCGGGGTGAACTGCGTATTGCCCTTGAGGCTAATACACCCCCCTTCAATTTCAAGGACGAGGGCAAACTCACCGGCTTCGAAGTGGAATTGGGCCAACAGCTAGCCAACGAACTGGACGTGCGGGCCGACTTCGTCGTGACCGATTCCAGCGACCTGTTGTCCGGCGTTGAAACCGGCAAGTACGACATCGCCATCAACCACATAGCAATGACCCCGGATCTCAAGGATCGTTTCGACTTCACCGAGCCTTACATTCAAACCAATGCGCAATTGATCGCGCAGAAAGAAGAGCCGCGTTCGATCCTGTTGGTGCAGTCGCTGACGGAAGAAAAGCCGAAAACCGCCCCGGCTGTGGATTTGGCGATTCCGTTTCAGAAGGGTAACCCGGCGTTTCACGCCAGCCTGGAAGCTGCGTTGAAGCGGATCAAGGCGGATGGTCGACTGGGGGCGCTGGAGCAGAAGTGGTTTGGGGCGGATGCGAGTGTGGCGCCCAAACCCTGATCCCGGACTGACGACCAACCCTGTAGGAGTGAGCCTGCTCGCGATAGCGGCCTAACATTCAACGTCACCGTTGACTGGTATGGCC
>NZ_JASCOM010000283.1:0-7304 GCF_029959925.1 Pseudomonas sp. PS02303 | reverse complement strand
GTCTGAAAACGGCGCAGTCCCTGTAGGAGCGAGCCTGCTCGCGATAGCGGAGTATCAGTCGACATCAACGTTGAATGATAAATCGCTATCGCGAGCAGGCTCACTCCCACAGGGGATTTGCAGTGCTTTCAGAACCCGCGATGGCGCTTGAGGTGTTCGTTGATCTTCGCCGCCGGCACTTTCTGCAAGCTGACCAGCAAATCATGGGACAACTCGCGCAACCCGTGCTTGTGCCGCAGCTCTTGCGCCAAGTGCGCCGTGAGGTTGGCCGCCATTTCGGCATCGGCCATGGCCCGGTGGGCCTTGCCGGTATTGGGCAGGCTGGCGAAGGTGGTGAGGGTGCCGAGTTTGTGGTTCGGCGCGGCGGGCATCAGGCGGCGGGCCAGTAGCAGCGAGCAGGCGAAGTTCTGCAAGCGGGTGCGTTTGATGCGGCTGAGTTCGAAATCCCAGAACTTCTGGTCGAACGCGGCGTTGTGGGCCAGCAGCGGCGTGATCCCGACGAATTCGTTGACCTCGTTCATCACCTGCTCTGCCGAGGGCGCGGTGCGCAGCATGGCGTTGCTGATGCCGGTCAGTTGTTCGATGAAGGCCGGGACGCGCACGCCGGCGTTCATCAGGCTCTGGTAACGCTCGACGATGCGCCCCTGTTCAAGGATCACCACGGCAATTTCCGTGGCCCGGCAGCTGCTGCTCGGGGAGATCCCGGTGGTTTCAAAGTCGATGACTGCTATGCGTTCCAAACCTGTTTCAACTCCGTAAAAATCAATTCTTGAGCAGCAACGCGCCTTCGATCGGCACGTAGCGGCTGGCGGCGCGGATCAGCGAGTTGGCCGTCAGGCCCGGCACGCCGTAAGCCACGGCTTGCACCCCGTGCTTGGTGATGATGCGCTCCAGCAGCATGTCGAAATCACCGTCGCCGGAAGCCAGCACCACTTCGTCGACATGATCGGCGGCGTCCATGATGTCGAGGGTGATGCCCACGTCCCAGTCGCCTTTGGCCGAGCCGTCGCTGCGCTGGATGTAGGGCTTGAGCTTCACGATGAAGCCGAGGTTGCGCAGGATCTGCTGGAATTGCTGCTGCTTGCTGTCGCCGCGATCGATCGCATAGGCATAGGCCTCGACGATCTCGCCCTGTTTGCTGATATCAGCCCAGAGCGCGGCGTAGTTGAAGTGGCAACCATAGGCCTGACGCACGGTGTAATAGAGGTTTTGAACGTCGGCGAACACTGCGATTTTTTTCACCGTGCATCCTCTTTGGCGCAGTCGCGCGCAGGCTGGGTCAGGCACCAGGCCCGAAAAGTGGCCCAGTATGCCAGCCTGAAGGATTGTTCCGCGAATAATCGGCCCGAAGCCTCTTGGAGCCTCGGACGAATGGCAACCTGTGGCGAGGGCGCTTGCTCCCGCTGGGTCGCGCAGCGGCCCCAAAGAAGGACTGCTGCGCAGCCCAGCGGGAGCAAGCTCCCTCACCACGGGTTCAGTGTTACACCTGTAACGTTGAATCAGACGAAGGAATCGTCGTCGCCGCCAAAGAACGAAGAGCTGTCATCGCTGTAGTCGGCGTCGGTGAAGCCTCCCTGATCGTTGGCGTTGTTGTCAGCCACGCGCTCGTCGTTGCCCCAGCCGTTGCCGCTGTCGCTCTGATCATTGACCTGAGCCGGTTCTTCCTTGATGACTTCGACGACTTCCTGCGGTTGCTGATTGCTGTGGAACAGGCTGCTGATGCCTTGCGCCAGCATCACGCCACCGGCCACACCGGCGGCGGTTTTCAGGGCGCCGCCAAGGAAACCACTGCCAATCCCGGGGGCTTGCTGCTGCGGCGCGTAATTCTGCTGTGGCGGTGCAGCACCGAAGTTCTGTTGCTGCGGCGGCTGCGAATTGAACGACGGCCGCCCCTGCTCACGCCATCCACCATTGGAGGACGGCGCGCTTTGCGTCGGTGCAGGCTGCGGATCACGGGAACCGCCACCGAAAATGCTCGACAGGAAACCACCGCTGGCAGGCGCCGACGGCTGAGCCTTGGCCGATTGCAGTTCGGCCTGCAATTGCTGAACTTGCTGAGCGAGTTGCTTGTTCTGCGCGTCGAGGCTTTTGATGGCCGCTTCCTGAACCAGAATCGCCTGGGTCATGAAATAACCTGCCGCCGGTTGGCGAGTCAGGTGCTCCTTGATCCGCGCTTCAGCCTGGGCGTCACGCGGGGCTGAGTCCGTTTCGGCTTGTTGCAACCGGGAAAACAGTCCATCGATCAGGGTTTGTTCTTCGCTGTTCATGGCGACCTCGTAGATTGCCGGAGAAATCGTTGACCTTTACCAAAGAGGATAAGGTGCTCGACCTTAATGGAGGCTGAAACAAGTTGTTTCAATGACCTTTACCGAACGTTTACGTTTGCGCCCCAAAGGGCTTCATCGGTTAAAGTGGGCCACTGCTTTCAACCTGCGATACCGACTGATGAATTCGTTCGATGTACTGCGTGACTCTCTGTATTTCTTCAAGCGCAATCTGGGCCAGATCGTGCGCCTGTGCCTGCCGCTGGTGATTTTCGAGGCGCTGCTGCAACAAATGGTGGATCGCTCCACCGAGCCGGACAGTTTCCCCGGCATCAGCGTGATGGTCGGCTTGCTGGTCTATCCGCTGTACACCGCCGCACTGATCCTGTTTCTCGATGCCCGCAGCCGTGGCGAATCACCGAGCACCCGCGAGTTGCTGTCGAGGTCGGCCTATCTGTGGCCGCGCTTCGCCCTGCTCACCGCCCTCAACACCTTGCTGATCCTGATTGGCTTGTCGCTGTATTTCCTGCCGGGCATCTGGCTGATGGTCACCCTGGCGTTCGGCGAGTATCTGCTGGTGCTGCGCGGCCAGGCCCCGCTGGCGGCGATGAAGGAAAGCCTGCGCCTGACCCGCGGCCATTTCCTGCGCATCCTGGTGTGCATTCTGTGTGTGATGGGCCCATTGTGGGTGCTCAAGGGCGCGACCCTTTCGATTTACCCGGATCCGCAGAACCCGGTGATTTCGCTGCTGATCGACAGCGCGCACAGCTTTTTGCAACTGTTCACCAGCGTGGTGCTGTTCCGCCTGTTCATGCTGATTGCCGATGCCCCCGAGAAAATTGACGGGCCGCTATGACCCATGGGCTTAAGCCCTACGCTCGGTTATGCTCGGGCTCATCTTTTGTAACGCTATAAGCCGAGCCATGACCCGTCTACTGCGCTACACCCTGCTGGGCCTGCTGATCGCGGCGGGCCTGATTGCCTTGCTGATTTACAACCTGACCTGGCGTCCCGGTGCCAAAGAAGCAGCACCGGTCGGCTGCAGCGCTCAGGCGCCCACGCTGGTCCCCGGCCAGGCCCTGAAAGTCATGACCTGGAACGTCCAGTACCTGGCGGGCAAGCGCTACGTGTTCTGGAATGACCTGGCCAAAGGCGACGACGAGAGCCCCACCGCCGAAGACATGGCCTTCAGCCTCGATGAGGTGGCACGGGTCATTCGTGACGAGCAACCGGACATTGTGCTGTTGCAGGAGCTGGATGACGGCGCCAAGGCCAGCGATTATCAAAACCAGTTCAAGTTGCTTCAGGAACGGGTCGCCGACCTTTATCCGTGCAGCGCTCATGCCTTCGACTGGAAAGCTGACTTTGTGCCGCTGCCGCACATCTTCGGCAGTGTCGGCCGACAACTGGCAACCCTCAGCCGATACCAGATCGAACACGCCGAACGCCTGCAATTGCCGGTCGCGTCGGCCAACTTCATCAGCCGTCAGTTCACACCGAAAAACGCCTTGCTGGCGACTTACCTGCCATTGGGCGGCGGTGGACAGATCGCGGTGCTCAATACCCATCTGGACCGCGTCATCCAACCTGATGAAACCCTGCTGGCCCAAGTGACCGCCGTGGCCAAGGTGCTCGACAAATATGAAAGCCATGGCACCCCGTGGTTGATCGGTGGCGACTTCAACCTGTTGCCGCTGGGCCAGTATCGACGCCTGCCCGACGAACAACGCACGCCCTACTCCGTCGACAGTGCCTTGCATGTGCTGTGGGACAAATACCCGATGATCCCGACCAACAACGAAGCCAGCGGGATCGACCGGGCGCGGTGGCTGACCCACTACCCGAACGATCCAGGCTTGAACGGCCCGGACCGGACGGTTGATTACCTGTTCTACAGCCCGCGGATCAAACGGGTCGAGGCGATGGTGAGGCAGGACGATACCTTGCGGATCTCCGATCATTTGCCGGTGATTGCGCGGTTCCTCCTGCCTGCGGCCCCATAGAGCCGGATCAACGCTCCCAGAGGGGATTTGGGCATGACGGTAAATCGGCTCAATGAACCTCTTCCAGATCGTCATGCAACAGCCCGAAGATCTTGCGTTTCATGTCGATGAACGAGCGCTCCATGACCATGTCCAGGTTACGCGGGCGTTCGATCGGCACGTCCAGGATCTGCTTGATCCGCCCTGGCCTGGCGCCCATCACGTAAACCCGATCCCCCAACAGAATCGCCTCGTCGATGTCATGGGTCACGAACAGCACGGTCTTCTTGCTGTTGCCCCAGACCCGCAACAACAGCTGCTGCATTTGCAGGCGCGTCTGGCTGTCGAGCGCGCCGAAGGGTTCGTCCATCAAGAGGATTTGCGGGTCATTGGCCAAGGCCCGGGCAATCGCCACACGCTGCATCATGCCGCCGGACAACTGCTTGGCGTAGTTATCGGCGAACCCGGTCAGCCCCACTTCATTGACGTAGTAATCGACGATTTCCTTGCGCTGAGCGGTCGCCATGCCGCGCCGCTTGAGGCCGAACTCGACGTTCTGCCGCACGGTCAACCACGGGAACAGCGTGTAGCTCTGGAACACCATACCCCGATCCGCACCCGGCCCCTGCACTTGCTGGCCGCCGACATAAATCTCGCCTTCCGTGGGCTCGTTCAGGCCGGCCGTGAGGTACAGCAGACTCGACTTGCCGCAGCCCGACGGCCCGACCAGCACGGCGAATTGTTGATCCGGCACTTCGAACGACACCTGCTCCAGCGCGGTGAACATACCGCCGTCAGGTTTCTGATAACGCAGACTGACCTTGTCCACCTGCAGCCGTGGCGCGGCTTGCACCGGGGCGGCCGTGGGTGTGATGAAACGCGGGTTGACGGCGCTTACTGAGCCCATGCGGCAATCCTCAGACGGAGAAAACGGAACAGTTGATCGGTGACCAGGCCCAGCAGACCGATGATTGCGATGGCGAGGAAAATCACGTCCACTTGAAAACCGCGCATGGCTTTCAGGCTCAAGTAACCCAGGCCACTGGACGCGGCGACCAGCTCGGCGACCACCAGATAGGTCCAGGCCCAGCCCATGGTCACACGCAACGTGTCGAGCACACCCGGCAACGACGCCGGGGCAATCACATGCAGCACCGCATCGCGGCGGGTCGAACCCAAGGTGTACGACGCGTTGATCAGGTCCTTGGAGATGCCCTTGGACACGTCGGCGATCATCACCAGTTGCTGGAAAAACACGCCAAAGATGATCACCGACACACGCTGTTCCAGACCGATGCCGATCCACAGAATGAACAGCGGCACGAACGAGGTCACCGGCAGGTAGCGGATGAAATTGACCATCGGTTCAAGGAACGCCTGGACGATGCGGAAGCTGCCCATCAGCAACCCCAACGGCACCGCCACCAGAGACGAGACAATGAAACCGACCATCACCACTTCGAGGCTGGCCCACACATGCAGGCCAAGGGTGCCGTCGCGGCTCAGGCGCACGGCGGCTTCGGCCACCGCCCCCGGTGTCGGCAGGAACATGCCTGGCACCACGCCGCCGTAGGACAACCCGGCCCACAGGCCGATCAACAACACCCAGGCCAGGCCGCTCGCGCTCCAGATCACCTGCACCGGCAGGCCGGTCTTGGGCGTGATGCAGCGGCTCAGCCATGAATTGCGCTTGAACATGCGGACCTCCTACAGCGGGCTGACGAAGCGGTTGTCGATCAGGTCGTCATTGCTGACGTTGTAGGGCTTGCCCTGCAATTCGCTGGCGGTTTCGTTGGCCAGTTTGATCAGTGGCTCGCTGTCGCCCGGCTTGCCCGGAGACCCCAAGAGTTTTTCGCTCATGGCCTGATCGTAGAAGCGCACGCCTTGCGCGGCGGCTTCCAGTTCCTTCGGATCGGCGAGGTAACCGCCGACGCCTTTGGCCATGATTTTGTAAGCTTCCTTCGGATGGTCCTTGGTGTACTGCACCGCTTTGTAGAGACCGGCGACCAAGGCCTTGACGTCTTCCGGTTGCTTCTCGATGACCGTGCAGTTGAGCGCGACCACGTCGACAATCACTCCCGGCGTGCTGCTGCTGTCGATCAGCACTTTGCCTTGTTGCTTGTTGCGGACCATCGACAGGTGCGGCTCCCAGGTCACGGCGGCCGGCACACGGCCGGCGATGAACGCGGTGGCAGCGTCATCGGCCGTCATGTTCTGCACGGTGATGTCGCTCATGCTCATGCCGTGTTTTTTCAGCAGGTACGACAGCCAGAACTGCGAGGTCGACCCTTCGTTCACCGCCACTGCCTTGCCTTTGAGCTCCTGCAAACTCTTGACGTCCTTGCCCACCAGAACACCGTCGCCACCATGGCTGTCATCGAGTGCGGCGACGGCCTTGAAGCAGAATTGCGGGCGGTACTTGAGCACTTCGTCGATGGTCGACGCCGAGCCCGACAACTCGCCCGAAGCCTGGGCGGCCATGTACATCGAAGCTTCTTCAACGACGGGCAATTCGACGGTCAAACCGCCTTCCTTGAAGTATCCCAGGTCCTGGGCCAGGTAGAGCGTGCCGTAGCCGACCCACGTGGTGTGGCCGATGGACAGGGTGCCGGCCTGGGCGCTGGTGGCGACCGTGGCGGCGATGGCGGTGATCGCCAGTGGATGAGCGACGCGGTTAAGCAAGGACTTGATCATGGAGCACTCCCAAAGCTGTTGATTTAGTTTTGTCATGGGCAGTACGGCCAGTGGCCTTGGATCAGTTGCCACCGGTGGTCTCTGATGGACCTTTCGATGGTCAGCATTCGGCTGACTGGCGAAGTCGATGTTGGACCAGGGGCGGGATAAGGAAAATCAGGAAATATGTCGTTGGGAGTGATGAAAAAACTGGGTAGCGCGCGCCGTAAAAGGGCGGGGTTGGCGGGGACGCACGGGGGAGGTGCAAAACATGAAATAGGTGTTGAATCGACCACAGCATTCGCGGGCAAGCCTCGCTCCTGCAGGGTTTATGTCGGCCGCGGAATTGGGCACGACACACAACCTGTAGGAGCGAGGCTTGCCC
>NZ_JASCOM010000282.1:0-7309 GCF_029959925.1 Pseudomonas sp. PS02303 | reverse complement strand
TGGGTGAACAGGCTGTTTGTAGGTGCCAGGCTTGCCGGCGAAGGCGCACTCAGGGACGCTTTCGCCGGCAAGCCTGGCTCCTGCAGAAAAGGTTTTACAACACCAAATGTGGCAACCACAGCGACAGCGCCGGAATGTAGGTCACGGCCAAAAGCACCAGGAACAGCACGGCATAGAACGGCAGCAGTGCCTTCACGGTTTTTTCGATACTGACTTTGCCCACGGCCGACCCCACAAACAATACCGCGCCCACCGGCGGCGTGATCAATCCGATCCCCAGGTTCACCAGCATGATCATGCCGAACTGCACCGGGTCCACGCCAATGCCCAGAATCACCGGCATCAGGATCGGCGTCAGGATCAGGATCAGCGGCGCCATGTCCATCACGGTGCCGAGCAACAGCAGCATGACGTTGATGCACATCAGAATCACGTAACGGTTGTCCGACAGGGTCAGGAACATCGTGGTGATCTTCGACGGAATCTGCATCAGCGTCATGATGTAGCCGAAGCTCGCCGCGAAGCCGATCAGGATCATCACGATCGAAATCGTCCGCACCGTGCGGTGCATCAGCTTCGGCAGTTCACTCCACTTGTAGTCGCGGTAGATGAACATGGTCACGAAGAACGACCACAGCACCGCAATCGCCGCCGATTCGGTGGCGGTGAAAATACCCGAGAGAATCCCGCCGAGGATGATGACCATCGCCATCAGGCCCCACATGGCTTCGCCGCAGATTTTCAGCGCCTGCTTCAAGGGGATGACTTCGCCCTTGGGGTAGTTGCGCTTTTTCGCGAAGATCAGGCACAGCACCATCAGGCACGCGCTCATCAGCAGCCCGGGGACGACGCCGGCCATGAACAGCGACGCAATCGACACCGTGCCGCCAGCGGCCAGTGAGTAGAGCACCGAGTTGTGGCTGGGCGGGGTCAGTAGCGCTTGCACCGAGCCGCTGACCGTGACGGCCGTGGCAAACTCCCGCGGGTAGCCGCGGCGTTCCATCTCAGGAATCAGCACCGAGCCGACCGAGGCGGTGTCCGCCACCGAAGAGCCGGAGATTGCGCCGAAGAAGGTCGACGCCATGATGTTGACCAGCGACAAGCCGCCACGGACAAACCCGACCAGCACACCGGCAAAGGCCACCAGCCTGCGGGACATGCCGCCCTCAGCCATGATCGCGCCGGCCAGTACGAAGAACGGAATCGCCAGCAACGAGAATTTGTTCACGCCGCCGGCGACCTGAATCATCAGCGCCTGGAACGGGATGTCGATCCACCACGCACCGATCAGGGCAGAAAGCCCCAGTGCGTAAGCGACCGGCATGCCGATCAGGATCAGTGCAATAAAACTGCCCAACAGAATCAACGCGTCCATTCAGGCAGCCCCTTCGCTTTCTTCAACCAGGTCGAAACGCACGACCCGACGGTTGCTCTGGTCACCGAGCAAGAGTTTTTCCAGGACAAAGATCAGCGTCAGCAACCCGCCAATCGGGATCGGCATGTAGGTGATGCCCACGCGCAGCGTCGGCATGGCGCTCATGAACTGGTTCCAGGTCGACAGGCAGAGCTTGGTGCCCCAGATAGTCATGAACAGGCAGATGGTCGCCATCAGCAGTTGCGAGACAATCGCCATCGCATTGCGCACTCCGGGGGGCATGCGGTCGGTGAGCATGGCCACGGCCATGTGCGCGCCGGCGCGGTAGCTGGCAGCGGCGCCGATGAAGGTGAAGACCATCATCAGCAAGATGGCGGTGGGCTCCGGCCAGCTTGAGCCGGTGCCGAGGACGTAACGGGCAAAGACGCCCCAGGGAATGATCAGGGAAATGGTCAGGACCGACAGACCGGCTACCCAGATGCAGGTCATGTAAATTTTGTCGTTGATGCGTAGCAGTAGATTCTTCATCGGGTTTCACCGTAACCGGGCGCGCACTGACATATACCCACGTCAATGGCGCCGGGCCTTTCATGAGGGCAAGGAGGGTTACTGAACGGCTTCGATGCGCTTGATCAGGTCGGCATAGGGTGCGCCGTATTTTTCGCGGATCGAGGCGGTTGCCTCATAGAAAGGTTTCTTGTCGACGGTGATGAACTTGACCCCGGCGGCCTTGAGTTTTTCTTCACTGCTGGCCGTCTTCGCATCCCACAAGATGCGTTCCTGCGCCTGTGCGGCTTTGGCGGCTTTCTTCACCAGCGTCTGCTGCTCGGGGGTGAGTTTTTCCCAGGTGATTTTCGACATCACGATAGGCTCGGGCAGGATCAGGTGGCCGGTCAGACTGTAGAACTTGGCGTTTTGATAGTGGTTGTGCTCAAGCAGCGTTGGCGGGTTGTTTTCTGCGCCATCGATCACACCGGTCTGCAAGGCACTGAAGATTTCGCCAGTGTCCATCGCGATCCCATTACCGCCCATGGCGTTGATGGTTTCGATGAACATGGGGTTGCCCATTACGCGGATCTTCATGCCTTTGAGATCTTCGGGGTTGTTGACCGGTTTTTTGGTGTAGATGTTGCGAGTACCGCCATCCATCCACGCCAGGGCAACCAGGCCAAACTCGGAATCGGTGATTTTGGCCAGGATCTCGTCGCCGACTTCACCGTCAATGACCTTGCGCATGTGCGCCTGGTCGCGGAACACGAACGGCATGTTGAACACGTTCACGTCCGGCACCACCGGCCCGACGATACCGAGGCTGACCCGCGCCATCTGAATGGCGCCGACCTGGGCTTGTTCAACCACTTCTTTTTCCGAGCCGAGCACACCGCCGGCGAACATCTTGAAGGTCAGGGCGCCGTTGCTGTCGGCCACCAGAGTTTTGCCCAGTTGCTCCTCGGCCACCACGGTCGGATAACCAGTGGGGTGGATGTCGGCGAACTTGATTTCCAGCGCCTGAGCGGCACTGCTGAGGGTGAAGGCCAAAGGAAGTGCAGCGGCGAGCAAGGTGCGTTTGAAGTCCATGGGGGTGTCTCCAGTTTGTTATTTTTTTTGTATTCAAGGCGCAAGGGTGTAGCAGAAGCGGTTAAAGCAGATCGTTGAACAGCGGTTCCGGTAAACCTTTGACGCCGGGATTGAGCGCAAACACGCCGCCGGCCAGTGATCGCGGGTCATCGTCGTCACCGGGGCGGATCGAGGTCACGAACAGCGTGTCCAGTCGACTGCCACCGAAGGCGCACATGGTGGGTTTTTTCACGGGCACGGCGAGGGAACGGTCCAGTCGACCGTCCGGGGTGAAGCGGTGAATCAGCCCGGCGTCGTTGGCGCAGATCCAGTAGCCGCCTTCAGCATCAACGGCGGCGCCGTCGGGGCGTCCGGGGAATTGATTCATGTCGACGAACAACCGCCGATTGGACGGCGTGCCGCTGTCGATGTCGTAATCGAAGGCCCAGATCTGCTGGACCAGGGGATGGGAATCAGACAGGTACATCGTCCGGCCGTCCGGGCTGAAGCCCAGGCCGTTGGGCACAATGAACCCGCCGAGTTGCGCTGCGAGCGGTCCGCGTTGCCCGGCGCTGTAGCGATGCAACGTGCCATTGGCGGCGTTGGCGCCCATGTTCAGCACCATGCTGCCGGCCCAGAAACGGCCCTGACGATCACAGCGACCGTCGTTCAGGCGCATGTCGACGCGGGCGTGATCGACGTGGGCCAGCAGTTCGCTGTCGAGGCTGCCGTCGTTGTGCGGCTGCAAATGGAAGAAGCCGCTTTCCATCCCGGCCACCCAACCGCCATTGCGGTGACGGGCGATGCAGGCGAGCATCTGCGGGGCTTTCCAGGCATTGACATGACCGCTGTCGGCGCTCCAGCGCTGCAATCCACCGGCAGGAATATCCACCCAGTACAGGGCGTTTTCCTCGGGGACCCAGACTGGGCTTTCTCCTACCGCGTTACGGGCATCAACAATCAATTCGGCTTGCATGGCAACTCATTCCCTTGGACTTTTGTTGTGGGGATCAAGTGAAGTCAGCGGTTTCAGTCACCGAACGGGCCGGACGCCACAAACGCGCCACCCTGGTAAACCATGCCCGGGTCGTCCGCCGCAGGCATCGGCTGCGCTTCAACTTTTTCGCGGAACACTTCAGAGCTGTCCTGCGGTGCATAGCCCAAGGCAGTCGCGAAACGGTTGTCCCACCAGACGTTCTTGTTGTCGGACATGCCGTACACCACGGTGTGCCCGACGTTCGGCGCGTACAGCGCGCGTTCGAGCAAGTGGGTCAGGTCGCCGAAACTCAGCCAGGTGCTCATCATTCTGCGGTTCTGCGGTTCCGGGAACGAGGAGCCGATGCGGATGCTGACGGTCTCGATGCCGTAGCGATCGAAATAGAAACTGGCCATGTCTTCGCCGTAGGACTTGGACAAGCCGTAATAGCTGTCCGGGCGGCGAGGGCAGTGGGCGTCGATGATTTCGCCTTGCTTGTAGAAGCCGATGACGTGGTTGGAACTGGCGAAAATCACCCGTTTCACGCCATGGCGGCGTGCGGCTTCGTAGATGTGGAAGACGCCACAGATGTTGGCACCGAGGATCTCTTCAAACGAGTGCTCCGTCGAGACGCCGCCAAAGTGCAGGATCGCGTCCACCCCTTCGACCAGCTGGTGGACGGCCTGCTTGTCCGCCAGGTCGCATTTGACGACTTCTTCGCGGTCATCGGTGGCGGGGGACATGTCGGCGATGTCCGACAGGCGAATGACATTGGCATAAGGGCGCAGGCTTTCGCGTAGCACTTTACCGAGGCCACCGGCGGCACCGGTCAGCAACAGGCGATTGAAAGGGGCTGTGGAAGTGGTGGTCATGGGAGTCCCTTGGGGCGCTATTATTGTTGTAGGTTGTCGTATGACTTTGTTGAAGTATCGTAAGGCTTTCCGAGTCTTGTCAACGCGACTTTGGTTGAAAATGACGGAGGGTCATTTCACACATCCCTGTGATAAGAGGATCTTCTGACCACAGGATTGATGTGAGCCTGCAAGGGATGTCTGCCTTACAGCAACGAAATCGGGTAACTGATGAAAATGCGGTTTTCATCGAATTCGTTGGTGCTGAAGCTCTTGCGGATGGTCGCGTTGCGCCATTTGACGTTGAGGTTCTTCAGCGGGCCGCTTTGCACGGTGTAGGCCAGTTCCGACTCGCGGCCCCACTCCTTGCCATCGGTGATCGTCCCGGTGTGCACGTTATCGCCGCTGATGTAGCGGTTCATCATCGTCAGGCCAGGGACGCCGAGGGCGACGAAGTTATAGTCGTGACGCAACTGCCAGGATTTTTCCTTGGCGTTGTCGTAGCTGGAGTTGTAGCTGTCGTTGGCCAGGGTGCCGCCGCTGGTGCCGTTGACCCGCATCCAGACATCGTCGCCGCTGAGTTTTTGCAGGCCGACGTAGAAGGTGTTGCCGCCATATTTGGCCGAGAGCATGGCGAATGCGGTTTTGTTGTCGAGGTCGCCAGCGAAAGCGCTGCCGTCTTCCTTGCCGATGAAGTAACCGAGGTTGGCGCCCAGGGTCCAGTCGCCGATGGGCTGGCTGTGGCTCAGGTTGAAATATTGCTGCTGGTAAATGTCGCTGAGTTCCGAGTACCAGACGCCGACCTGGGTGCGCTTGTCGTTGAACGCGTATTCGCCGCCGCCGAAGTTGAAGCGGTCCGAGGTGAACGCGGCCTTGGTGTTCATGGACATGTCTTCCATGCTCGCATCGTTGCGCGGGCTGTTCTGGCGGAACTGGCCGCCGTAGAGCGTCAGGCCGCTGATCTCGGTGGACGTCACCTGGCCGCCACGGAAGGTTTGCGGCAGCGAGCGGCCGTCGTCGGAGCGCAGGATCGGCAGCACCGGCATCCATTCCCCGACCTTCACTTCGGTTTTGGATATTTTGCCTTTGAGGGCCACGCCCATGCGGCCGAAATTGTCGGCCGGGCGGCCGTCGTCGTGGATCGGCAACAGCTGGGTGCCGCCTGTGCCTTTGCCGCCGTCGAGTTTTTGCGAGTACAAGCCCAGCACATCCACACCGAAACCGACCGGGCCCGGGGTGAATCCGGACCTGGCGTCGAGGATGAAGTTTTGCGTCCATTCCTCAGCCTTGCCCTGGGGATAGGCCGGGTTGGTGTAATTGCGATTGATGTAGGCGTTACGCAGGTTCAACGTGGCTTTGGCGTCATCAACGAAACCTTCTGCATAGCTGGTCATCGGCAAGGCGAAGGCCAGGCCGCTGCAACCGATCAGGCTCAGGGTGGTGCGGCATACAAAGGTCGGGCGAGGGGTGCTGGCGAAGGAATTGCGGACGAGTTTGCTCACAGTGACGCTCCCTTGTTTCTTGTTGTTTTTATTTTTTGTCATACGTCGTCGTACAACATTGGGGCGATTATTTGCGGGGCGTTCAGGGATTGTCAATCAGAAGTTATACGATGACTTGCGCCGGTGTGCTCGAATCCCTGTGGGATCCGGTTCGGCTCACGATTATCGGGGGCAAGGAGCCGAGGAGGCACCGCCGCTGCCTCGGAGGCCGGTCGAAAGGAGCGCCGGTTTACCTGCGCGTGAAGTTTCGTTTTTCCCTTGTCGCCGCGAGGTAGAGCGGATGCTAGTCTTGGCCAACGCTGTTGTCAGGGAGCCCTCATGGGCAATCACAAGATCGAGATTCGTCGCAGTAACGTCGAGAAGATTTTGCTGGGGGCCGAAAAGGTCTTCGCCGAAAAAGGCTTCGGCGGCACCGCCATGGCCGACATTGCCGCCGAAGTGCAACTGCCGCGCTCCAACCTGCATTACTACTTCAGCACCAAAAGCGAGCTGTACAGCGCCGTGCTGTTGGGTTTGCTGGAAGTGTGGAAGCAGGACGCGCTGTGCTTCGAGATGTTTGATGATCCGCGCGTAGTGCTCAGCAGCTACATCCGCGCCAAGATGAACCACTCGCGCAGCCGGCCTTATGGGTCGAAAGTCTGGGCCAATGAAATCATCCACGGCGCCCCCACCCTGGGCGTAGCGCTGGACGCGAGCCTGTACGACTGGGCCAAGATGAAAGAAGCGAAAATCCGCCAGTGGGTGGACGACAAACGCATCCTGCCGGTGGAGCCTTCAAGCCTGCTGTACATGATCTGGGCGTCGACCCAGCATTACGCGGACTTTGATCATCAGGTGAATATCCTCAACGACCATCAGCCGCTGTCGGACATGCAGTTCGAACGGGCGGTGCAGACGGTGACGAGTGTGATTTTGCGCGGGATCGGGTTGGAGCCTTGAGGTTTGCGGTGCGGCTGACGGCCTCTTCGCGGGCAAGCCTCGCTCCTGCAGGGCCAGCGTCGATTATTTAATCGTGGATCGACACAAACCTGTAGGAGCGAGGCTTGCC
>NZ_JASCOM010000281.1:0-7342 GCF_029959925.1 Pseudomonas sp. PS02303 | reverse complement strand
AGCCTGCTCGCGATAGCGGTGTGTCATTCAGCGTTGATGTTGACTGGCACTGCGCTATCGCGAGCAGGCTCGCTCCTGCAGGTTTTATATTTATCCAATGATATTTAATAGTTAGCGAGCTATCGGAATGTTCAAGGCGTCCATGCGCGGCTAGACTGTCGGGCTGCCGACCCATGCCCAACTGGATGCCTGATGAACTTCCGTACCATTTTGATTCTTGGCGCCCTGAGCGCTTTCGGTCCGCTGGCAATCGATTTCTATCTGCCGGCGTTCCCGGCGATGGCACTCGCGTTCGGTACCGATGAGAAACACGTCCAGCTGACCCTGGCCGCATACTTCTTGGGCCTGTCCCTGGGTCAACTGGCATACGGACCGGTGGCGGATCGCTTCGGGCGAAGGATTCCGTTGCTGACAGGCGTCGGGTTGTTCACCGCGGCGTCCCTGGCCTGCGCGTTTGCGCCAAATCTGGAATGGTTGATCGGCGCGCGATTCATCCAGGCCCTCGGTGGTTGCGCCGGGATGGTGATCGCCCGTGCGGTGGTCAGTGACAAATGCGATGCGGTGGGCTCGGCGAAAGTCTTTTCGCAATTGATGCTGGTGATGGGCCTGGCACCGATTCTCGCGCCCATGCTCGGTGGACTGCTGGTCAACACCACCGGCTGGCAGTCGATCTTCCTGGTGCTGACCGGATTCAGTGCGCTGGCAGGGCTGGCCGTGGCAATCGGGTTGCCGGAAAGCCTGCCGGCCCACGTACCGCGTCAACCGCTGTCGGGGGCGTTGCGTCAGTACGGTCGGCTGTTGTCGGATCCGGTCTACCTCGGCCACGCCTTGACTGGCGGTATCGCCATTGCCGGGATGTTTGCCTACATCGCCGGTTCGCCGTTCGTCTTCATCAAACTCTACGGGGTCCCGGCCGAGCATTTCGGCTGGCTGTTCGGGACCAACGCGGCGGGTTTCATTCTGGTGGCGCAGGTCAACGCACGACTGCTGGCCAAGCGTGGCCCGGCATTTCTGCTGGTGCGTACCGTGTGGATTTACCTGGGGGCGGGCCTGACGCTGCTTGCCGTCAGTGCGCTGCACACCGAACAGTTATGGCCGCTGCTGATTCCGCTGTTTATCTGCATCGCCAGCCTCGGTTGCATCCTCCCCAATGCCTCGGCCTGCGCCATGAACGGGCAGGGCGCTCGCGCCGGCAGTGCGTCGGCGATGCTCGGGTGCCTGCAATTCAGCGTCGCCGCCGGAGCGGCTGCATTGGTCGGTATTTTACACGATGGCAGCGCCGTGCCGATGGCCATGGTCATCAGCCTGTGCGGGATTCTGGTGGTGAGCGCGGCGATGCTCACCCGGCGTTTGCAAAATGCCCGGGCATTGGCGCAAACCCAGGTCTGAGGGCGGACTCAGCCAGCGGCGCGCTGTTGTTGGTGGTCGGGAATTTGATGGGGCGCGAGCAATCGCGCTTCAAGGGTCTTGGTGAAGGCTAGCGCTTCAGCTTCGCTGCGGAACGTAACAGCGTGTTGGTCCAGACGAACCTGCCACTGGGATTTAGCCACTTCTTTAATCAGGATCTTCATTGCTGAACTCTCCTCTCTTAAAAGATGTTGCGTAAAAGATTGCATCGCAGAGGTTTCGATTGTAGACCCGAATACGATCGTAATTGTGACATGGGTCAATTCTCGGACTGACGGTGTCGTCCATCCGGACGACACCTGTCTCAATCTGTTTCAGAACCCTTCGAGCACAATCTTGCCCTTGGCCTTGCCGCTTTCCAGCAGCTCATGGGCGCGTCGCAGGTTGGCCGCGTTGATGGTCCCGAAGTGCTCGCCGACCGTGGTTTTCAGCGTCCCCGTGTCGATCAGCCCGGCCACGCGGTTGAGCAAGTTGTGCTGCTCGATCATGTCCGCCGTTTCGAACAGCGAGCGGGTGTACATGAATTCCCAGTGCAGCGACAGGCTCTTGCGCTTGAGTTTGGTCACGTCCAGCGCTTTCGGATCATCAATCAGCGCCAGTTTGCCTTGTGGCGCCAATGCCTCGACCAGTTGATCCAGGTGATGATCGGTCTGGGTCAGGCTGGCGACGTGGGTCACATGGTCTACACCTGCGCGTTTGAGTTCTTCACTCAACGGCTGGCTGTGATCAATCACCAGATCGGCGCCCAGTTCGCGTACCCAGCTCTGGGTTTGCGCACGGGACGCGGTGCCGATGACCTTCAGCCCGGTGAGCTGGCTGGCCAGTTGCGTGAGGATCGAACCCACACCGCCCGCCGCGCCGACGATCAGCAGGCTCTGGCCTTCATCGGTTTTACCTTCGCGCACTTGCAGGCGTTCGAAGAGCAATTCCCAGGCGGTGATGGCGGTCAGCGGCAGTGCGGCGGCTTCGGCGAAACCGAGGGTTTTCGGCATATGGCCGACGATGCGTTCATCCACCACGTGCAATTCGCTATTGCCCCCCGCACGGGCGATAGAGCCCGCGTAAAACACCTTGTCGCCAGCCTTGAACAGCGTGACTTCGCTGCCGACAGCCTTGACCACACCGGCCACGTCCCAACCCAGCACTTTCGCCGCGCCGCCTTCAGGCTGGACGTTCTGGCGGACCTTGGTGTCGACCGGGTTCACCGAGATGGCTTTGACTTCCACCAACAGGTCGCGCGGACCGGCAACCGGTTCTGGCAGTTCGATGTCTTGCAGGGCATTGGCGTCGCTGATCGGTAACGAGGTGTAGTAGGCGATGGCTTTCATGTGGGGCTCCTGAACATTAATAGATGAAGGGATCAAGCCACGGTGCGCAGGCGCTTGAGGTCGAAGTGCTCGAGAAAGTCGCCGGCCTTGGCGCGGAAGTTCTGTACATGGGCGCTGGCGTCATGGGCTTGCAGGGCTTCGTCGCTGCTCCAATGTTCAATCATGTAAAACGCCAGTGGATTGGCCAGGTCCTGATGCAAATCGTATTGGCCGCAACCGGCCTCGGCGCGGGTCGGCTCCACCAGCGCACGCAGGTGTTGTTCGAGGGCGTCTTGCTGGCCGGGTTTGGCAATGAGGGTGGCAATGGCGGTGAAAGGCTGGGACATGGTCGCTCCGCAAACGGGTTGATTTCGATGGGACAGATGATTGGCTATTTCTCTGCAAGATAAAACCCGCTAAAAGAGCAGTCTCTTTCAATATTTTTTTGATAATCGGGGCTGAAATGCTGCGTTTCGATGACTTGCAGTTATTTGTCCGGGCTGCTGACCTGGGGAGTCTGTCGGCGGCGGCGCGGGTGATGGACATGTCGGCGGCGGTGGCCAGTGCGGCGTTGAAGCGCATCGAACAGCAACTCGGCGCGCGCTTGCTGGCGCGCTCCACCCGCAGTTTGCGTCTGACCGCCGAAGGTGAGGGCTTTCTGGAGTATGCCCGGGCCGCCCTGAGCAATCTCGACGAGGGTCGTCGCTTACTGGCCAGCGGTCAGGATCAGGTCAGCGGGATTCTGCAGTTGTCGGCACCGTCGGACTTTGGCCGCAACCTGTTGCTGCCGTGGCTCGACGAGTTCCAGCGCGAGCACCCTAAACTGACCGTGCGCCTGTTGCTGGGGGACCGCATCGCCGACCTGTTCCGCCAACCGGTGGACATTGCCCTGCGTTACGGCGAGCCGGAAGACTCAAGCCTGGTGGCACTGCCCATCGCGGCGCAGAACCGCCGAGTGCTCTGCGCCGCGCCGAGTTATCTGGCGAGGCACGGCGAGCCGCGGCATCTGGAACAACTGGCGCAGCACAATTGTTTGTTGTTCATGCTCGGTAGCCGGGTCCATGACCATTGGAGTTTCCACGACGGCAAACGCGAAGTCGGGCTGACCGTCAGCGGCGATCGCTTCAGTGACGACGCCGATGTCGTGCGGCTGTGGGCAGTGGCGGGGGCCGGGATTGCTTACAAGTCCTGGCTCGATGTCGCGGCCGATGTGCTCGCCGGCCGGTTGAAAGTGCTGATGCCGGAGTTGCTCTGTGAGCGCGCACCGCTGAATTTGCTGTGCGCCCATCGCGCACAATTGAGTAAGCCGGTGAACCTTCTACGGGAAATGCTTGCCAGCCGATGCGCTCTTTTAGGCAGTCAATTTCCGACAATATCGGGCATCGATCATTAGTCGCAGGCAAATAGCGAAATTTCTGTCAGGAACTATCACCACCCGCGCTTTCCCAAGGGCAGGAACCGGCGTTAACCCGCTTATACTAGCGCCCGCCTCATGTACGCACCGTCGATCTCGCAATGGCGATGGCCTAACGGTCAAGCATCCGAGCTTCGGCGCACCTGCGAAGCGATGGCATGGGGGAGAAGGGGCTTTGCCCGGCTTATGGCGGTTTCCGCGTCTTGGCCGACGACACATTACTGGTCAAGATGTCTCTGAGCAGCAGACGAAACGATTCAACAGGGAGTGAATACATGGAACATGCACCTTGCATCAGCCAGATCGCCACGTTGCTGGCTGACCCCAAGCGCAGCGCAATGATGTGGGCCTTGATGGATGGCTCGGCGCGGCAGACCGAAGAGCTGGCGCTATTGGCCGGCCTGTCACCGTCTTCGGCCAGTGCACACCTGGGGCGTTTGTCCGCCGGAGGTCTGTTGAAAGTCGAAATCCGTGGGCGCAAACGCTTTTTCCGCCTGGCCGCGCCTGAAGTGGGCGCGGCAATCGAAGCACTGGCCAGCGCGACGCTGGCCAGCACGCCGCAGCCCGTCCCGGACGTCTTCAAACGCACCAGCCCCATTGCCAAACCTCAGGCGGCGCCATCGTCGTTGTTGCGGGCCCGACTGTGCGACGACCATTTGGGAGGCACCCTGGCCGCCGATCTTTACCAGCGGCTGCTGGATGCCGGCTGGATCGAGCAGTTCGAACAGCGCGTCATGATCACCCACAAGGGTTCCACACAACTGGCCTCGCGCGGGGTGTTCATCCAGGCCCTGGCTCATCGCAACAGTCGAGTGGCCTGTGCGTGTCCCGACTGGAGCGAAAGACGCCCGCACATGGGCGGTTCGCTGGGCGCTGCGTTGTTGCAGCTGTTCATGCAGTCCGGCTGGCTGAGCCTGCCCAATGATTCGCGCGCCTTGCAGATCACGGCCGCGGGGCAGCGGGAGATCCATCGATTCGCCAAGGAAACCGAGCTGGAAATGGCGCTTTAGAGCTGTTTGATTGACTGAATCGCTAGCTGGCTGAACACAGAGCCTGTGGGAGTGAGCCTGCAACAAAGACTCTCCCACAGGGGGGCTGCGCTAAGGCTTATGGTTTTACCAACCGCGCATCCAGGCTGTTTTGCGCCAAACGCCTGGCCTGATCCTGGGTCATGCCCAGGTCGGTGTACAGCGCATGGAAGTTCTCGGTCACATACCCGCCAAAGTACGCCGGGTCATCCGAGTTCACGGTCACTTTCACGCCACGCTCAAGCATGTCGAGGATGTTGTGCTGGGACATGTGATCGAACACCCGGAGCTTGGTGTTGGACAGCGGGCACACGGTCAGCGGGATCTGCTCGTCGATGATCCGCTGCATCAAACGCTCGTCTTCGATGGCGCGCACGCCATGGTCGATGCGCTGGATTTTCAGCAGGTCGATGGCTTCCCAGATGTACTCAGGCGGGCCTTCTTCACCGGCGTGGGCGACGGTCAGGAAGCCTTCGTGGCGGGCACGATCAAACACACGCTGGAACTTGCTCGGCGGGTGGCCCATCTCCGAGCTGTCCAGGCCCACGGCCACAAACGCTTCACGAAACGGCAGCGCCTGGTCGAGGGTTTTCTGCGCTTCGTCTTCACTCAGGTGGCGCAGGAAGCTCAGGATCAAACCGCTGGTGATGCCCAGTTGCTGCTCGCCATCCTTGAGCGCCGCCGCGATGCCGTTGAGCACCACTTCAAACGGGATGCCACGGTCGGTGTGGGTCTGCGGGTCGAAGAACGGTTCGGTGTGAATCACGTTCTGCGCCTTGCAACGCAACAGGTAGGCCCAGGTCAGGTCGTAGAAATCCTGCGAGGTGCGCAACACGTCGGCGCCCTGGTAATACAGGTCGAGAAACTCTTGCAGGTTGTTGAAGGCATACGCCTTGCGCAGGGTTTCTACATCGCTCCAGGGCAGGGCGATCTTGTTGCGTTCGGCCAGGGCGAACAGCAACTCGGGCTCCAGCGAACCCTCGAGGTGCAGGTGCAGTTCTGCCTTGGGCAGGGCGTTCAGCCAGTCGTACATAGTCTTTTCTCATCAGGTGCAGATGGCGAGCATTCTACAGATGCCCGTAGAAACAATTAGCAAAACCTGACCAGCCGGTTCATCACACCACGGCCTGTTCCCGTCGATAGGCGTAGGTCTCGGCGAAGCGCGAGAGCAGGAATTCAGCGCAGGTAGTGGCCGGGTACTTCGCCGGGTGCGATTCGTCCTGGCAACCGGGCAGGCATTCAATGGGCGTATCGGGGTGTGGTTCGGCGAAGAACGGCATCGAGTAACGATCGACGCCCAGCGGGCTGATCACCCGGTGCGGCGTCGACAGGTAACGGTCGTTGCTCCAGCGGGCCATCATGTCGCCGAGGTTGACCACGAACGTGCCTTCGATCGGCGGCGCGTCGATCCATTCGCCTTTGACGTTGCGCACTTGCAGGCCACCGGCGGCGTCCTGGTACAGCAGGGTAATGCAGCCGTAATCGGTGTGGGCGCCGGCGCCTTGCTGCTCCTCGCAGCTGGCGGTATGGCGCGGCGGATAATGGATCATCCGCAGCACGCTGACCGGTTCATTGAAGCGCGTGTCGAAGAAGTCGCGCTCGATGTTCAGCGCCAGCGTCATGGCACGCAGCAGGGTTTGGGCGAGGGCCTGCATGTCGATGTAATGCTGTTCCATCAGCACTTCCCAGCCGGGCATCGAGGGGTGGCGGTTGGGACCGCGCAGCGGTTTTTCCGCCAGTACTTGCGGGTGGTCGGCCGGCAGGTGCAGGCCCATGTCGAAGGTTTCTTTCCGGTCGCTGGGTTTGCTCGGGTCGAGTTGCTCGGTGGCGATGGCACCGTAGCCGCGATGGTGGCGAGTCTGGGTGATGTCGATCTTGAGCTTTTCGGCGGTGGGCAAGGCGAAGAAGCGTTGGGCATGGTCGAGCACGGCGTGGATGCGTGACGCGGAGACCGGATGCCCCTTGATGTAGAAAAAGCCCCAGTCGCGGCAGGCGCGGTCGATTTGAGTCGCGACGGATTGCCAGGCGGTTTGGTCAGCGCTGTAGAGCGGGGCGATGTCGATGATCGGGAGTTGGTTCATGCGCAATTCTCAAGAACGCTGAAAATTCATTGTAGGAGTGAGCCTGCTCGCGATCGCGGCGTGTCAGTCGACATTGATAGCGTCTGACACTCCGCCATCGCGAGC
>NZ_JASCOM010000280.1:0-7345 GCF_029959925.1 Pseudomonas sp. PS02303 | reverse complement strand
GAGCCTG
This sequence comes from Pseudomonas sp. PS02303, assembly GCF_029959925.1. Lineage (NCBI taxonomy): Bacteria > Pseudomonadati > Pseudomonadota > Gammaproteobacteria > Pseudomonadales > Pseudomonadaceae > Pseudomonas > Pseudomonas sp. PS02303. Next base: position 7,338 of record NZ_JASCOM010000280.1, on the reverse strand, counting down.
CTCGCGAAGGCGGCCTGGCAGTCAACATCCATGTTGAATGTGCTGGCCTCTTCGCGAGCAGGCTCGCTCCCACATTGGTTTTTTGTGTGCCTGAAGACCCCCTACCAACGCACGCCGTGACCTCGTTCGAAAGTAGCATTCGGTCGTCTCGCGCCCCGTGCATTAATGGCTTTACCGGAATGTCCCGGCACAAGAAGAGGATTGACCCATGTGGAATAAACCCGCGTTTACCGATCTGCGCATTGGTTTTGAAGTGACGATGTATTTCGCCAACCGTTGATTGTCCACCCGGCCAGCCGTCGCGTTGGCCGGGCCTGCCTTCTGGAGCCTCCCATGCACATCCGCGTTCTCGGTTCCGCCGCTGGTGGCGGTTTTCCGCAATGGAACTGCAACTGCCGCCAATGCGCCGGGATGCGCAATGGCAGCCTGCGGGCGCAACGGCGCACGCAGTCGTCGATTGCCCTGAGCGACAACGGTGTGGAGTGGGTGCTGTGCAATGCGTCACCGGACATTCGCGCGCAGCTTGAAGGTTTCCCGGAGCTACAACCGGCCCGTCGCTTGCGCGATACGGCGATCGCCGCGGTCGTCCTGCTGGACAGCCAGATCGACCATTGCACCGGCCTGTTGAGCCTGCGCGAAGGCTGCCCGCATTCGGTCTGGTGCACGGAACGCGTGCATCAAGACCTGAGCAGTGGTTTTCCCTTATTCACCATGCTTGAGCACTGGAACGGCGGGTTGCACTGGCAACCGGTCGGGCTGGACCGTGAACCATTCCGCATCAAAGCCTGCGAACACCTGCAATTTCGCGCGATTCCCCTGGTGAGCAACGCGCCGCCGTACTCGCCCAATCGCGGCCATCCGCAACCGGGCGACACCATCGGTTTGTTTATCGAAGACCGGCGCAGCGGCGCCAGCGTGTTCTACGCCCCGGGCCTTGGGCAAATCGACGACGAAGTGCTGAGCTGGATGCAGCGCGCCGATTGCCTGCTGCTGGACGGCACCCTGTGGCGCGACGACGAGATGCGCGTGTGTGAAGTCGGCCAGAGTCTGGGCAGTGAAATGGGGCATCTACCGCAAAGCGGTCCTGGCGGGATGCTTGAAGTGCTGGAAGGGTTTACCCGTCAACGCAAAGTGCTGATCCACATTAACAACACCAATCCGATCCTCGATGAAGACTCGGCTGAGCGCGCGTTGCTGGCGCGGCGGGGGATTGAGGTGGCTTTTGATGGCATGAGTATTGAGCTGTAGCTCATGGCCTCTTCGCGGGCGAGCCTCGCTCCTGCAAGTTTTGTGTCGTGCGCCACTTCTGCAGTCGGCGAAACCTTGTAGGAGCGAGGCTTGCCCGCGAAGGTGTCAGCCGTAACACCGAGAAATCCGGAGAACCGCAATGACTGACCAACCCATGTCCCCCGCCGAGTTCGAGCAAGCCCTGCGCGCCAAAGGCGCCTATTACCACATCCACCACCCGTTCCACCAAGCCATGTACGCCGGCCGTGCTACCCGCGAGCAGATTCAGGGCTGGGTCGCCAATCGCTTCTACTACCAGGTGAACATCCCGCTCAAGGATGCCGCGATCCTCGCCAACTGCCCGGACCGCGACGTGCGCCGTGAATGGCTGCAACGCATCCTCGACCACGATGGCGTCCCCGGCAGCGAAGGCGGCATTGAAGCCTGGCTGCGTCTGGGTGAAGCGGTGGGGTTGGACCGTGAGCAAATCCTTTCTCAGGAATTGGTACTGCCTGGCGTGCGCTTCGCGGTGGACGCCTACGTCAATTTCGCCCGTCGCGCCTGTTGGCAGGAGGCGGCCAGCAGTTCGCTCACCGAACTGTTCGCGCCGCAGATCCATCAGTCCCGACTCGACGCCTGGCCCACCCATTACCCGTGGATCGACCCGGCCGGTTACGACTATTTCCGCACGCGCCTGAGCCAGGCGCGGCGCGATGTCGAGCATGGTTTGCGCATCACCCTGGCGCACTACGTCACGGTCGAAGGCCAGCAACGCATGTTGGAGATTCTGCAGTTGAAGCTCGACGTGCTGTGGAGCATGCTCGACGCGATGAGCATGGCCTATGAGCTGAGTCGGCCGCCGTATCACACCGTCACCAAGCAGAATGTCTGGCACCGGGGGATCGCCCTGTGAACCTGATCGAACAGCCACCCGGTCCGCCCTTGTGGTTATTGGCCGAGCTGACCTATCGCTGCCCGTTGCAATGCCCGTATTGCTCCAACCCGCTGGATTTCGCCCAGCAAGGCGAGGAATTGAGTACCGAAGAATGGATTCGGGTGTTCCGCGAAGCCCGGGAGATGGGCGCGGCGCAACTGGGTTTTTCTGGCGGTGAACCATTGGTGCGACAGGACCTGGCCGAGCTGATCAAAGCGGCGCGGGACATGGGTTATTACACCAACCTCATCACCTCGGGCATCGGCCTGACCGAGCAGAAAGTCCGCGACTTTAAGGTCGCCGGGCTGGACCACATCCAGATCAGCTTTCAGGCCGCCGACGAGCAGGTCAACAACATGCTCGCCGGCTCGCGCAAGGCCTTCGCCCAGAAGCTCGCCATGGCCCGAGCAGTCAAGGCCCAGGGTTACCCGATGGTGCTGAATTTCGTCACCCACCGGCACAACATCGACCAGATCGCGCAGATCATCGACCTGTGCCTGGAACTGGAAGCGGACTTCGTCGAGCTGGCCACCTGTCAGTTCTACGGCTGGGCCGAACTCAACCGCGTCGGCCTGTTGCCAACCCGCGAGCAATTGCAGCGTGCCGAGCGCATCACCAACGAATACCGCGAGCGACTCGAGGCCCAAGGGCATCCCTGCAAGCTGATCTTCGTCACCCCGGACTACTACGAAGAGCGCCCCAAGACCTGCATGAACGGCTGGGCCAACCTGTTTCTCGACATCACCCCGGACGGCACGGCACTGCCTTGTCACAGCGCCCGCCAGTTACCGGTGGAGTTTCCCAACGTGCGCGAGCATAGCGTCTCGCACATCTGGACCGAATCCTTCGGCTTCAATCGCTTTCGTGGCGATGACTGGATGAAAGAGCCGTGCCGCTCCTGCGATGAGAAGCACAAGGATTTGGGTGGGTGTCGCTGCCAGGCGTTCATGCTGACCGGTGATGCCGAAAACGCTGACCCGGTGTGCAGCATGTCGGCGCACCACGGGGTGATCCTCAAGGCCCGCGACGAAGCGGACGCGCCGGGGCAGGGCATGGAGCACCTTACGTTGCGTAACGAGAAAGCATCGCGGCTGATCTATCGCGGATAAACCAAGGACGACACAAATTCCCTGTAGGCGTGAGCCTGCTTGCGAAGAGGCCTGCACATTCAACATCTACATTGCCTGACCCACCGCTTTCGCGAGCAGGCTCGCTCCCACAGGGGATTTACGGTGAATACAATATCGGCCTGCTTGCTACCCATTGGTCTGATTGCATTCGCGTCGGGATGGGTTAGTGTGGTTCTACCTTCAAAACAATAAAAACAGGCTTTCCAATGAGCCAGAGTCTCAGCCAGCTGCGTAAATTCGTTTCGCCTGAAATCATCTTCGGTGCCGGTTGCCGGCATAACGTCGGCAACTGCGCCAAAACCTTTGGTGCGCGCAAGGTGCTGGTGGTCAGCGACCCCGGTGTGATTGCCGCCGGTTGGGTGGCCGATGTCGAAGCCAGCCTGCAAGCCCAGGGCATCGACTACTTTCTCTATAGCGACGTGTCACCCAACCCGCGGGTCGAGGAAGTCATGCTCGGCGCCGAGTTGTACAAGGAAAACCACTGCGATGTGATCGTTGCGGTCGGCGGTGGCAGCCCGATGGATTGCGGCAAAGGCATCGGCATCGTCGTCGCCCACGGGCGCAACATCCTTGAATTTGAAGGCGTGGACACCATTCGTGTGCCCAGCCCGCCGTTGATCCTGATTCCGACCACCGCCGGCACCTCGGCCGATGTCTCGCAATTCGTGATCATTTCCAACCAGCAAGAACGCATGAAGTTCTCCATCGTCAGCAAGGCCGTGGTGCCGGACGTGTCGCTGATCGACCCGGAAACCACCCTGAGCATGGACCCGTTCCTGTCGGCCTGTACCGGCATCGATGCGCTGGTGCATGCCATCGAAGCGTTCGTCTCCACCGGCCACGGGCCACTGACCGACCCGCACGCGCTGGAAGCGATGCGGTTGATCAACGGCAACCTGGTGCAGATGATCGCCAACCCGGGCGACATCGCCCTGCGCGAAAAAATCATGCTGGGCAGCATGCAGGCCGGCCTGGCGTTCTCCAACGCGATTCTGGGCGCGGTGCACGCGATGTCCCACAGCCTCGGCGGCTTCCTCGATTTGCCCCACGGCTTGTGTAACGCGGTATTGGTGGAACACGTGGTGGCGTTCAACTACAGCTCGGCGCCGGATCGCTTCAAGGTGATCGCCGAGACCCTCGGCATCGATTGCCGTGGCCTCAATCACCGGCAGATCAGCGGACGGCTGGTCGAGCACCTGATCGCCCTGAAACACGCGATCGGCTTCCATGAAACCCTGGGGTTGCACGGGGTCAGCACCGCGGACATTCCGTTCCTGTCGCAACACGCCATGCACGACCCCTGCATCCTCACCAACCCGCGCGAATCCAGTCAGCGTGATGTCGAGGTCGTCTATGGCGAAGCCCTCTGACGAGCAGCAACGCGCGCTCGCCGGGCTACTGGGATTAGGCAGCCACTCGGCGCGCAAGAGCCATTACCCGGAACTCGCCGCACGGCTGGACGAGCTGGAAGCCGAGCGCAACCGCTACAAGTGGCTGTTCGAAAACGCCGTGCACGGGATCTTCCAGGCCAGCCTGCTGCAAGGCATGCGCGCCGCCAACCCGGCGCTGGCACGAATGCTCGGCTATCAGGACCCGCAAGAAGTGTTGTTTTCGCTGGCGGACCTGGCGAGCAACCTGTTTGTCGGCGGTGCCCGGGAGCTGGAGAACATCGGCGAAATCCTCCGCCACCAAGGCAGCCTGCACGGTTATGAAACCCAATTGCGGCGCAAGGACGGCAGCAGCCTCGACGTGTTGATGAACCTGTTGCTCAAACCCGATCAGGAAGGGCTGGTAGAGGGCTTTGTCGCCGACATCACCGAACGCAAAATCGCCCAGCAGCGCCTGCAACAACTCAATGACGAATTGGAGCAGCGGGTGACTGCGCGCACCGACGAACTGCTCGAAGCCAATCGCAACCTGCAACAGCAGATCACCCAGCGTAAACAGATCGCAGAAGCGTTGCGCGACGCCCGGGACGCCGCCGAAGCCGCCAACCGCAGCAAGGACAAATACCTCGCGGCCGCCAGCCACGACCTGCTGCAACCGCTCAACGCCGCCCGTTTGCTGATCTCGACGTTACGCGAGCGCAAATTGCCGGATGTCGAGCAGGTGCTGGTGGAGCGCACGCACCAGGCCCTGGAAGGCGCTGAAGATTTGCTCACCGATTTGCTCGACATCTCCCGGCTCGATCAGGCCGCCGTCAAGCCGGACGTCGCGTTGTACCGCCTCGACGAATTGCTCGCGCCGCTGGTCTCGGAGTTCCAGTCGGTGGCCGAGGCCGCCGGGTTGAACCTGCGGGTGCACATGGGCGACTACGCCATTCACACCGACTTGCGCTTGATGACGCGGATCCTGCGCAACTTTCTCAGCAACGCCTGCCGATATACCGATGAGGGCTGCATTCTGCTGGGGGCCAGACGGCGCGGCAACATGCTGCGCCTGGAAGTGTGGGACACCGGGCGCGGGATCGCGGCGGACCGGCTGGACTCGATCTTCCTCGAATTCAATCAACTGGACGTCGGGCGCGCCGCTGACCGTAAGGGCGTGGGGCTCGGACTGGCGATTGTCGAGCGTATCGCCAAGATCCTCGGCTATAAAATCGGCGTACATTCGCGCCCGGGACGCGGTTCGATGTTCAGCATTGACGTGCCGATTTCCCATGAGATTCCGCTACCGATCAGTCTGGCCGCGCCGCAGCCGGGTACGGGTAACCCGTTGCCGGGCCGGCGCCTGCTGGTGCTGGACAACGAAGTGAGCATTCTGGAGAGCATGAGCGCGTTGCTCGGGCAGTGGGGTTGCGAGGTGGTCATTGCCACGGATGAACACTCAGCGCTGGCGGCCTTGCAGGGGCGGGCGCCGGAACTGATTCTGGCGGACTACCACCTCGATCACGGGGTGGTGGGCTGTGATGTGGTGCGGCACTTGCGCGAGCATTTCAACCGGACGATTCCAGCGGTGATCATCACCGCCGACCGCACCGACCAATGTCGGCGCTCGTTGCAGCGACTCGACGCGCCGCTGCTGAACAAGCCGGTGAAACCCGGCAAGTTGCGTGCAGTGCTCAGTCAGATGTTGGGCTGATCAAGCCGGCGATAGTGCAGGCTGAAACCCAGTTCGGTGGATTGACCTTGCTCCAGCAGACGCAGCCCCGGCCGACCCGGCAAGTGGTGGGCGTTGACCGGATGGCTGACTGGTTCGATGCAGAAAAAACCCAGGCCCACCGGGCAGTAGAGCAGGTAGTTATCGCTGCCGGTGGCCTGGCATTCCAGTTCATAACCGAGCTCGGGTTGCTGGATCAGGCAATGACCGTCCCATTCGCAGAAACCGTTGTCGACCAGCGTGTCCGGCAGGGTTTTGAGCTGATGAAAGTCCCACTCGTCGGGCACGTCCATCCGTTCGGTCGGCAGTTTCGATTGATCGCATAACCAGACTTTTTCCGCTTGGGCCTGTAGTCGCGTGCCGGCGGTGCGCGGAAAGTACGGGTGCAGGCCGAGCCCATGCCACGCGGGGTGTTTGGCCAAGTGGGTGACGTGCAGATCGATACTCAATCGGCCCTCTTTCAGATGAAACCGCTGCCGGGCGCGATAGGCGAAGGGGGCAATGCTGTTGAGTTGCAGGACGACTTCGTCATGGGTCTGCGACATCACCTGCCACGGTTGTTGCCAGGCGCTGCCGTGAATCGGTAACGGATCGGTGAGGCTGTTGGGCGTCAAGGCGAGCCAGCCTTCGGGGCAGTCAAAACCTCCTTCTGCGATGCGGTTAGACCAGGGGACCAGGGGATAGCACCCCAGCTTGCCCGGCAGGCCGGTGTTCAGCGCATGGGCGTCGTTGTGGCGCAGCAGCGGTTGCCCGGTACTGCGAACGGTCCAGTTGACAACGCTGCCGCCGAGTCCGGGGGCGAGGGTGAGGTGGGTGAGTTCGTCTTTGAGTTCGAGAATTTCTGGCGTCATGTTGACCCGCGATATTCAGGTTTTTCGGTAATGGGTGAACAGGCTGTTTGTAGGCGCCAGGCTTGCCGGCGAAGGCGCACTCAGGGACGCTTTCGCC
>NZ_JASCOM010000027.1:0-51532 GCF_029959925.1 Pseudomonas sp. PS02303 | reverse complement strand
GGCAAGCCTCGTTCCTACAAGGATGCGCATTCCCCTGTAGGAACAAGGCTTGCCCGCGAAGGCCGCGCCTCGGTCTAAAGCCAGGCACTCAGCCCTTGAGCTTCGACCAAACCCGATCCTGCAGCTCCCGCGCCTTGTTGCTGCACTCTTTCTCCGGCCGCAAGCGCGAGGCGAATTCGTCGGGCATGTTGATGGCGTCCATGACTTTCCACTTGGCGTCGAGCAGCTTGTCGCTCTGGATGCCGTTGGCGTAGGCAATGGAATTGGACACGGCGGCGGCGTTTTCCGGTTTCATCATCCAGTCGATGAAAATCTTCGCGTTACCGGGGTGCGGTGCGCTTTTCGGCACGGCGAAGTTGTCCTGGAACATCGCCAGGCCTTCGCGCGGATACACGTATTTGATGGTGCTCTTCTGCAAGGTGGCGCGTGCGGTCGAGCCGTTCCAGTTCTGCATCATGATCACTTCACCGGAGGCCATGCGGTCGACGGTGTTGTCCGAGCTGTACATCTTCAGGAACGGTTTCTGTTTTTGCAGCAGTTCGAGGATGCGCTTGGCGTCCTGCGGGTTTTCGCTGCATTCGTCGACGTTCAGGTAATGGCTGGCGGCGTTGATCACGCTGCTGGAAGTGTCGAGGGCGGCGAGTTGCCCTTGCAGTTCCTTGCGCGGTTCGAAGAACTCTTTCCACGAATCGTCGAGCTTGCCGCCGGGCACGCGCGCGCTGTCATAAGAGAACCCGGTGGTGCCCCACAAATACGGTGCGGAGAACTTGCGGCCGGGGTCGAATACCGGATCGCGGAATGCGGGTTTCACGTATTGAAAGTTGGGCAGGGTGGAGGCGTCGATTTCCAGCAGCAGGTTCTGGTTGATCAAGGTGCGCATGATCGACTGCGACGGCACGATCACGTCATACGCCGCGCCACCGGCCTGCAACTTGGCCAGCAGGGTTTCGTTGCTGTCGTAGCCGTCCATGGTGACCTTGATCCCGGTCTCCTTTTCGAACTTGGCCAGCAGGTCGACCGGGTAATAATCGGTCCAGTTGTAGAAAAACAGTTCCTTGGGTTCGGCGGCGTGCGCGCCGAACGCAGTGAGTGCAGTGAAGCAGCTTAGGGCCAGACCGGCGACAGCGGGACGCATGCTTTTTGTTTTCATTCGAGAACGCTCCAGGCTCATTGTTGTTTACCGCGCTGTCCCAGCCAGAAGGCCAGCACCACCAGCACGATGGAAATCAACAGCATCAGGGTCGAGATCGCATTGATCTCCGGTGTTACGCCGGCCTTGATTGCCGAGAAGATGTACACCGGCAAGGTGGTCGAACCCGGGCCGGCGACGAAGAAGGTCATGATGAAATCGTCGAGGCTGACCACGAACGCCAGCACCGAACCGGACAGCACTGCCGGCCACAACAGCGGAAGCGTCACCCGGCGGAACACCTGCCACGGGTTGGCGTACAAGTCGTTCGCCGCCTCCAGCAGGCTCTTGTCCAGATCATTCAGGCGTGCGCGGATCGGCAGGTACGCGAAGGGAATGCAGAAGCCGATGTGCGCGACGATCACCGTCAGCAAGCCGAGCTTGATTCCCAGCGCCATGAACAGCAGCAGCGTGGCCACGGCGGTGACGATTTCCGGCAGGATCAGCGGCAGGTTGATCCCGCCCTCGACCATCTTCTGTCCATAGAACGGCCGGTACGTCGCCAATGCCGCGAGCAGCGCTATCGCCGTGGCGCAGACCGTGGCGATGCTGGCGACGATGATCGAATTCAATGCCGCCGTCTGGATCGACGGGTTGGCCAGAATCCGTCCGTACCAGGCGAACGAAAATTCGGTCCACACCGTTGCCGAGCGGTTGGCGTTGAAGCTGTAGGCGATCAGGACGAAGATCGGCACGTACAGATAGGCCAGGATCAGCAGGCTGACTTCGCGGGTCAGTGGCAGTTTTTTCAGGTGCAGGGCGATCATGCGGTGGCTCCCCGGCGTAGTGTTTTGGAAGCGCTGCGGCTATAGAGGGCGTAACCCACCAGCGACAGCAGCAGAATCCCCAGCAACAGGAACGACAGCGAACTGCCCAGCGGCCAGTTGCGCGCGGTGCCGAACTGCTGCTGGATCAGGTTGCCGATCATCAGCGTCTTGCCACCGCCGAGAATCGCCGGGGTGATGAAGGCCCCCAGGCTCGGCACAAACACCAGCAGGGCACCGGCAATCACCCCCGGCATCGACAGCGGCAGGATGATCCGCTTCAGCGCATGCCAGCGATTGGCACCGAGGTCGTAGGCGGCTTCCACCAGGCGCCAGTCGAGTTTTTCCAGGGTCGAATAGATCGGCAAAATCATGAACGGCAAGAAGCTGTAGACCAGCCCGACACAAACGGCGAAGTCGTTGTAGAGCAGGGTGATGCCGCCGGCCTGGGGGAACAGCGCGTTGAGGCTTTGCGCGACCCAGCCGTGCTCGCGCAGGATGATCAGCCAGGCGTAGTTGCGGATCAGCAGGTTGGTCCAGAACGGGATGGTAATCAGCAAGACCATGAGGTTGCGCCGACGCGGCGTGAGGCTCGACATCCACAACGCCACCGGAAAGCCGAACAGGAAACACAGCACGGTGGTGCCACCCGCCTGGAACACCGAGCGCAACAACGCCTGGGCGTAGACCCAGTTCAGTTCCAGTTCACCGTCGAATCCTTCCTGGAAAAACAGCTGCACGTAGCTTTGCAATTGCCAGTCGGCCTGCCAGTCGACGCCGCCATACACATTGCGCGGCAACAAACTGATGTAGCCCATGATCCCCAGCGGAATCGCGATCAGCGCCAGCAAGGTCAGAATCACCGGGCTCAGTAACAGGGCGCGGTTGAGGGCGGGAGAAGTGCTGCTGACGCTCATCTCAGGCCTCCATCAACAGGCAGGCGTGGGGCGGCAGATTGACCGCCACGCGATCACCGACCACCCGGCCACGGTTCAGGCCTTCGTTGTTTTCGCGCAGCATGACCTTGATGTCGTTGTTCAAGCGGCACTGATAAAGCGTCGCGGTGCCGACATACAACACCGCTTCGATTACGCCGCGCAGGTGATGCGGTTGCGCCGGATCGACCAGTTGCGAACGTTCCGGGCGGAAGGCCAATTGCACCTTGGCGCCGTCGAAGCCTTGAGCCGGGCAAGGAATTTCCACCGGCATGCCGCTCGGCACGAAGAGTTTTTCGTTCTGCTGGCCGCGCTTGAGGTGGCCGGGGAGGAAGTTGATGTCGCCGATGAACTGGGCGACGAATTGATGTTGCGGGCGTTCGTAAATGTCGTTGGGCGTGCCGATCTGCAGGATCTTGCCGGCGGACATCACGGCAATGCGATCAGACAGCGTCAGCGCTTCTTCCTGATCATGCGTCACGAAAATGAAGGTGATGCCGGCTTCCTTCTGTACGCGCTTGAGTTCGACCTGCATTTCCTTGCGCAGCTTGAGGTCCAGCGCCGACAGCGGCTCATCCAGCAACAGTACTTTGGGTTTCGGCGCCAGGGCCCGGGCCAGGGCTACGCGTTGCTGTTGACCGCCAGACAATTCGGCCGGTTTGCGCTTGGCCAGGTGTTGCATTTGCACCAGCGCCAGCATCTCATCGACACGCTGGGCAATTTGCTTGTGATCAAGACCCTGCATCTCGAGGCCGAAGGCGATATTCTGCGCGACACTCATGTGCGGAAACAGCGCGTAGCTCTGAAAGACGGTGTTGACCCGACGCTTGAACGGCGGCAGATCGTTGACCGGTTCGCCCGCCAGACGGATCTCGCCGTCGCTGACATGTTCGAAGCCAGCGATGGTGCGCAGGAGGGTGGTTTTGCCGCAGCCGGAAGGGCCGAGCAGGGTGAAGAATTCGTTGTCGGCAATGTCGACTGATACGTTGTCGAGGGCTGGAGCCAGTCCCGGATCGTCGGAATACCGTTTAGAGACGTTACGCACTTCGATAGCTATTGGTTGACCCATAATGGTGCAATCCTCTAATTATTGTATGCAATATCTGGATGCAATCTACAAATAACCGGATTAATCTGCCCGTGCAACCCCCTTTTTCAAAGGCTGCTCATCGCCTGGGGCCGGTTGTTTAGCGCTAAAGGAGGGTTGAAATGACCGATAAGAAACTCGAAACCACGGTCGACCGCGTCTACCAAGGGGTTTACGAGGCGATCAGCAAACGTTCGTTGCGCCCCGGCATGAAGCTCGGTGAGGCTTCGCTGGCCGAACTTTTTAATGTCAGCCGCACGTCGGTTCGTGCCGCGCTCAAGCAATTGGAAGCGGATGGGCTGGTCACCACCGAGCCCAATAAGGGGGCGTCGGTGTCGTTGCCCAGCGACGAAGAGATCCGTTCGCTGTTCGAAACCCGGCGGTTGATCGAGATCGGGATCGTCAGCGAACTCTGCCGTCGTCGGGACACCGCGGTGACCCAGGACTTGCGCGATCATTTGTTGCTGGAAGATGAAGCGCACCGCAGCGGCGACCACGAACGGCTGATTCATCTGCTCGGCGAGTTCCACATCAAACTCGCGCGGAGCCTGAACAACCCGGTGCTGCTGGACTGGTTCCAGAAGCTGATTTCCCGCGCCTCGCTGTACGCCGCCGCCCTCGACGACGACAGCCACGAGGCGTGCCGCGATGACGAACATCTTCGGCTGATCGAGTACATCGAGGCCGGCAATCAAAGCGCGGCCATCGAGCTGACCTGCATGCATTTGAATGGTATCGAGAAGGCGATCCTCGACGTTGCCGCCACACTGAAAACCGGCTACCACCCGCTCAAGCACCTGATTGAGGTCTAGCGTTCGCCACAAAAGCCCGCACGGTTTGAATCGGCTAACCTCATATGAAACCATTGGCGTCGGCGATGCTCGAAACAAACGGGCACGCGCCGTCCTCGCACTGCGATCCCGCATTTCAGTCACTCACAGGGACAAAGAGCCAGTCGATGCAGTTTCTATCTGATAGCCACGGGTGTGCCGGCTGGAACGGTGAAATGGCCGGGCGCATCCGCGCGTTCGACTGGAGCCGGACCGAGCTTGGAAACATCGACACCTGGCCCGCCAGTCTGTGCAGCACGGTGCGGCTGATGCTCGCGTCGCCACTGCCGATGGTGATGCTCTGGGGGCGCGAGGGCTACATGATCTATAACGATGCCTACTCGACGTTTGCCGGTGGCCGCCATCCGTATCTGCTGGGCTCGCCGGTCGAGTTGGGTTGGCCGGAAGTGGCCGAGTTCAATCGACATGTGGTGGATACCTGCCTGGCCGGCGGCACCTTGTCCTATCGTAATAAATTGCTGGAATTGCTACGCGACGGAGTCCCCGAAGACGTCTGGCTGGACCTCTATTACAGCCCGGTCGCCGATGATGAAGGGCGCCCCGCCGGGGTCATGGCGATGGTCGTTGAAACCACTGAATATGTGATCTCCGAACGCCGGCGCCAGGAAGCCGAAGACGCCTATCGCGCCGACAACGAACGGGTGCGCCTGGCGCTCAATGCCGGGGCTTTGCTCGGCTCGTTCGTCTGGGACATCAAGGGCAACGTGCTGTCCGGTGACGAGCGCTTCGCCCGGACGTTCTCCTACCCGACCGAGCAGAACCTGGCCGACCTGCCCGCCGACATTGCTGAAGCCAAGATTCATCCCGACGACCGCAGCTGGGTCCAGGAACGGGTCAGTCAGTCAGTGGCCACCGGCGAGCCCTTCAACGCCGAGTACCGGGTCTTGCGCCCCGACGGCAGCTATTTGTGGGTGCAGGCGAGCGGCTGCTGCGAGTTCAACGAGCAGGGCGAGCCGTTCCGTTTCCCCGGCGTGTTGATTGACATTCATGAACGCAAGATTGCTGAAGAATCTCTGCTCAAATTCACCCGCAACCTGGAGCAGCGCGTGGCCGACGAAGTCGATGCGCGGCTGGCGGCTGAAGAGCAACTGCGCCAGTCGCAGAAGCTCGAAGCCATCGGCGGCCTCACCGGCGGCGTGGCCCACGACTTCAATAACCTGCTGCAGGTGATCGCCGGCAACCTGCACCTGCTGGCGCGGCATGAGCCGGACAACGCCAACGTGCAGCGCCGGGTCAGTGCGTCGATTGCGGCCGTCGAGCGCGGCGCCAAACTGTCTTCGCAATTGCTCGCGTTTGCCCGCCGCCAACCGTTGTCGCCGGCGGTGTGCGATCCACAACTGATATTCGAAGGGCTGGGTGAGCTGTTGCAACGAGCGCTGGGGGAAACCATCCAGATTGATGTGCAGGTGCCGCAAGAACCTTGGTACATCAACGTCGATCGCAACCAGTTGGAAAATGCCATTCTCAACCTGGCGATCAATGCCCGTGACGCCATGCAGGGCGAAGGGACCATTGAGCTGAGCGCCGGGAATGTCGCGCTCGATCGTAAATTCTGTGCCGGTAAGGGCATCGCGGCGGGCGATTATGTGCGTGTCGCGGTGGCCGACAGCGGTGCCGGTATGTCGCCCGAAATACTCGGGCAGGCGTTCGAGCCGTTTTTCACCACCAAGGCCGATGGTCAGGGCACGGGGTTGGGACTGAGCATGGTGTTCGGTTTCGTCAAACAGAGCGGCGGGCACATCGAGATCTCCAGCATCGTCGGGCAGGGCACTCGGGTGCAGCTTTACTTCCCGCGCAGCTTGCGTGCGTTGCCCAGTGAAACAACATTACGTAATTCACCCCGGCAGGGCGGGCACGAAACCATCCTGGTGGTGGAGGACAACGAAGCGGTGCGCAGCTCGGCGGTGGAATTGCTGAGCGAAGAGGGCTATCAGGTCCTCACCGCGGCCAACGGCGACCAGGCGATGCAGATGTTGCTGGAGGGCGTGCGGGTGAACCTGATTTTCACCGATGTTGTCATGCCCGGCCTGATCAAAAGCTCGGACCTGGCAGCCTGGGCCAAGGTGCAGAATCCCCCGGTGGCGGTGCTGTTTACCTCCGGCCACACTCGGGACATCATCTCGCGCAATCACCAGCTCAGCCCGGATACCCATCTGCTGAGCAAACCTTATGGGCCCGAAGCCCTGACACACATGATCCACACCGTCCTCAGTGGCTAACCACGCACACATTATGGGGGGTTGAATGATCGTTCCCTCGCTCTGCGCGGGAATGATCAGGTGGGAGCACGCTCGCTCCCTAGGATTTTGTGTTTTTTCTGCTATCCAATAAGGGCTCACGATGACTTCAACGCGTACCTCCAATCCTCCTTCCGGCATGGTCAGGGTACGCGGTGCCCGGGAACACAACCTCAAGAACATTGACGTCGACATTCCACGGGATGCCCTGGTGGTGTTCACCGGCGTCTCGGGGTCGGGCAAGTCGTCGCTGGCGTTTTCCACGCTGTACGCTGAAGCGCAGCGCCGCTATTTCGAATCCGTGGCGCCCTACGCGCGGCGGCTGATCGATCAGGTCGGTGTGCCGGACGTGGATTCCATCGAAGGCCTGCCCCCGGCCGTGGCCCTGCAACAGCAGCGCGGCACGCCGAGTACGCGGTCTTCGGTGGGCAGCGTGACGACGCTGTCGAGCCTGATCCGCATGCTGTACTCCCGGGCCGGGAGTTATCCGCCGGGGCAGCCGATGCTGTATGCCGAGGACTTCTCGCCCAACACGCCTCAAGGCGCCTGCGCCGAATGTCATGGCCTGGGCCGGGTGTATGAAGTCACCGAAGCCTTGATGGTCCCGGACCCGAGCCTGACCATCCGCCAACGGGCGGTGGCGTCCTGGCCCACGGCGTGGCAAGGGCAGAACCTGCGCGACATCCTGGTGACGATGGGCTACGACGTCGACAAACCCTGGCGCGATCTGCCGAAAAAGCAGCGTGACTGGATCCTCTTCACCGAGGAAACACCGACTGTTCCGGTGTATGCCGGGCTCACCCCGGAAGAAACCAAAGTGGCGCTCAAACGCAAAATGGAGCCCAGCTACCAGGGCACCTTCACCGGCGCCCGACGCTACATCCTGCACACGTTCAGCCACTCGCAAAGTGCGTTGATGAAGAAGCGCGTCGCGCAATTCATGCTCGGCAGTCCTTGCCCGTTGTGCGACGGTAAACGGCTCAAGCGCGAGGCGTTGTCGGTGACCTTTGCCGGCTATGACATCGGCGAGCTGTCGCAGATGCCGTTGCTGCAAGTGGCCGAGGTGCTGAAACCGGTGGCGGCCCACAGCTACCTTGAACAGGCCGATGAGGCGGGCGAGGTGTTGACTCACCGTCAGACCCGCGAGGCCCGTGAACAGCGCGTGGCCCACGGAGCCAGCGGCCACGCCAACGCGCCGGATGTGCGGCATACGCCTAACTTGTCGGTGGAGAAACGCCTGGCCGCGCAACGCATCGCCCAGGATTTACTGGAACGGGTCAGCACGTTGACCGATCTGGGTCTTGGTTATCTGGCGCTGGAGCGCAGCACGCCGACACTGTCGTCCGGCGAGTTGCAACGGCTGCGCCTGGCCACGCAATTGGGTTCGCAGTTGTTCGGCGTGATCTACGTGCTGGATGAACCGTCGGCCGGTCTGCATCCGGCCGATGGGGAAGCGCTGTTCGAAGCGCTGCAACGCTTGAAGGCGGCTGGTAATACGTTGTTTGTGGTTGAACACGACCTGGAAACCATGCGCCGTGCGGACTGGCTGATCGATGTCGGCCCGGCGGCGGGTGAGCATGGCGGTCGGATCCTCTACAGCGGACCGCCACAGGGGCTGACCGAAATCAAAGATTCCCAGACCCGCGCCTACCTGTTCGCCGAGCAAGTCACCGAAGCCAGAACCAGCCGCAAGCCGACCGATTGGCTGCGCCTGGAAGGCATCACGCGCAATAACCTGAACGACCTCGGCGTCGAGTTTCCCTTGGGGTGTTTTACCTCGGTGACCGGCGTTTCCGGTTCCGGCAAATCAAGCTTGGTCAGTCAGGCCTTGCTCGAGTTGGTGGGCGCGCATCTGGGGCGCGCGACCAGCGCCAGCGAACCTGAAGAGTTGAGCCTTGAGGACGATGCGCCACAAGTCAGCGGCGGTCAGGTCACTGCGGGGCTGGAATCGATCAAGCGCCTGGTGCAGGTCGATCAGAAACCCATCGGCCGCACGCCGCGTTCGAACCTGGCGACCTACACCGGGCTGTTCGACAACGTGCGCAAACTGTACGCCGCCACCCCCCAGGCGCAGGCCGAGGGCTACGACGCCGGGCAGTTCTCGTTCAACGTCGCCAAAGGCCGTTGCCCGACGTGCGAAGGCGAGGGGTTTGTCAGCGTTGAGTTGCTGTTCATGCCCAGCGTCTATGCACCGTGTCCGACGTGCCATGGCGCTCGCTACAACCCCGAGACGCTCGCGATCGTCTGGCAAGGTCTGAACATTGCTCAGGTCTTGCAATTGACCGTGGACGAAGCGGTCGAGGTGTTCGCCGAGCAACCGGGCATTCGCCGTTCGCTGGAAGTGCTACGCGACATCGGCCTGGGCTATCTGCGCCTCGGCCAGCCAGCCACGGAACTCTCGGGTGGCGAAGCCCAGCGCATCAAACTGGCCACCGAGCTGCAACGCAACCAGCGCGGGGCGACGTTGTATGTGCTCGACGAACCCACCACCGGCTTGCATCCAAGGGACGTTGACCGGCTGCTCGAACAGTTGAATACGCTGGTCGCGGCGGGGCACACGGTGATTGTGGTGGAGCATGAAATGCGCGTGGTGGCGCAGAGTGACTGGGTGATTGATATCGGGCCGGGGGCGGGGGATCAGGGCGGCAAGATTGTCGTTGCCGGCACGCCGCAGAAAGTCGCCAGGAGCAAGAAGAGCAGGACTGCGCCGTTCCTGGCCCGGGTCCTATGATCGTTCCCACGCGTGGGAACGATCAAGATCCGGTTATCGTTCTTCGCGGGTAAGCCTCGCTCCTACAGGATCGATGTCAGGCGCAGTCGAGCGAGCGTCGGACTTTGTCCAACAGCTCATTGATCTGAAACGGCTTGATCAGCATCTCCATGCCATCGCCGAGGAATACCTGGCGATTGATCGCGTTCTCCGCGTAGCCGGTCATGAACAGGATCGGCAAGCCTTCACGCCAGCCTCGGGCGACATCGGCCAGTTCCCGGCCGTTCATGCGCGGCAGTCCCACATCCGTCAGCATCAGATCAATCGAGGGGTCGTTCTGCAGGCGTTCAAGGGCGCCTTCGATATCGCCCACCTGCGTGCAGCGGTACCCGGCATCCACCAACACTTCGGCAACGAACATGCGCACCGACGGCATGTCTTCGACAATCAGTACATGCTCGCCCGCGCCCTGTTGATCGACGGTCGCCGGTTCCGCTTCCGTGGTGGTCGGGTCGGCGCTGGCGGGCAACATGATCGTGACTTCGGTGCCGCGACGGGCCACGCTGCGGATGTGCGCATCGCCCCCCGATTGCCGGGCGAACCCGTAAATGCTCGACAACCCCAACCCGGTGCCCTGGCCCAGTGGCTTGGTGGTAAAAAACGGGTCGAACACCTTGTCGATCACACTGTGTTCGATGCCCGTCCCGTCATCGCGCACTGACAGGGCGACATATGCCCCGTCCGCCAGTTTCAGGTCGCCGTGGGAATACGCCGCATAGGTGCTGACCCAGATATTTCCGCCTTGGGGAAGGGCGTCGCGGGCGTTGATCACCAGGTTGAGCACGGCGCTTTCCAGCTGGATCGGGTCGACCAGGGCAATCGCGGCCTTGGAGGTCAGTTCGAGTTTGAGCGCAATGTGTTCGCCGATGGTGCGCACCAGCAGTTCCTCAAGGGAACGGATGTGTTCGTTGATGTCCACCGGACGCGTATTGAGCGGTTGCTGGCGCGCGAACGCCAACAAGCGATGGGTCAGCGAGGCGGCGCTCATGGCCGAGTTCAGCGCCGCTTCGGCATAGAACTGGACCTTGTCGGTACGCGAATCGGCCACCCGTTTCTGGATCAGTTCCAGGCTGGTGATGATGCCGGTCAGCAGGTTGTTGAAGTCATGGGCGATGCCGCCCGTCAGCTTGCCCAGTGCGTCCATTTTCTGCACTTGCAGCAACTGGCTCTCGGTGCGCACGCGTGCGGCGATCTCGTGTTCCAGTTGCGAGGTGGCATCGTCGAGACGGGCCAGGTGCGAGCGCTCGCGATGGCGATGCTCGGTGACGTCTTCGACGAATACCAGGCTCAGTTCAGGGGTGCGATACGGCGAAATCTGCCACTCGGTTTCCCGCAGCTCCCCGTCGATGCGCATATTCAGCGTGCCTTTCCAGCGTTCACCCGCCGTCAGGCGCACCCGCAATTCATCGAGAATCGACTCCTGTTGCTCGGCGAAGCATTCACGCAAGCTCTGTGGATCGCGATTGTCCTGAATCAGTCGGGCGAAGGCGTGATTGCATTCGTGGACTTTGAATTGCGCGTCGAGCACCGCGATGGGGGCCGAGACGTTGACGAAAATCTCCCGAAAACGCGCCTCGCTTTCTCGCAGGGCGTTTTCCGTTTCACGCACCCGCAGCAGGGTGCGCAGGGTGGCCAGCAATACGTCCGGGTCCACGGGATGGATCAGGTAGGCATCGGCCCCGGCGTCCAGGCCAGTGATGATGTCGCCGGTCTGGATCGACGCCGCCGACACGTGAATCACCGGCAACAGCGCCGTGGCCGGCTCCGAACGCAGCTTGCGCACGATATCGAAGCCACTCATGTCCGGCAGGTTGACATCCAGGATCAGCGCGTCGATCAATTCGCTGTCGATCAGCGCCAGGCCGTCGCCGCCGGTCCCGGCTTCGAGCACGAGGTAACCGTGGCGTTCCAGGCGTCGACGCAGGGCATAGCGGGTGGCGACGTTGTCATCGACGATCAACAGGCGGATGTCACGTTTCATCGGCGGGCTCCATGGCGATGGCCAGCGGGATGATCACGAAAAAGGTCGAGCCGACCCCGGGCGTGCTTTCTACCCCGACGTCGCCTCCCAGCAGCGCGGCGAAGCGTTTGCACAAAGACAAGCCCAGGCCGGTACCGCGCAAGCGTTTCTGCAAGGGCGAATCGACTTGGGAAAAGTCCTCGAACAATGCGCCATGTAGCTCGGCAGCGATACCTATTCCTGTATCCGTGACGGCAAAGCGCACGTGGCTGGAGCCTTCGAGGGAGGCCGAGACCCGCACTTCACCGCGTGTGGTGAATTTCAGCGAGTTGGAAATAAAGTTGCGCAGGATCTGCGCGAGCTTCTTGTCATCGGTGTACAGGCGCGGCAGGCCAACCGGTTCTTCAAAGATCAGGTCCACGGCGGATGCATTGACGATCGGGCGAAACATGCCGCGCAGGGCGGCAAACAGGTCGAACATGTCGAACCAGGCGGGCGAGATGGTGATGCGCCCGGCCTCGATTTTCGCCAGGTCGAGCAAGTCGTCGACCATGTCGCTCAGTTCCCGCGCGGCCGTGCTGACGAACGCGACCTGTTTGTGCTGCTCGGGGCTGAGCGGGCCGTCGAGTTCATCGGTCAGCAGGCTGGCGATGCTCAGGATCGAGCCCAGGGGCGTGCGAAACTCGTGACTCATGTAGGACAGGAAGCGGCTCTTGAGGTCCGACGCCTGACGCAGTTCTTCGGCCTGGTTGTCGAGTTCGGCGTAGAGCGCGAGCACGCCCTGATTGGTTTCGTCGAGCTCTTCGCGCAGCGCCGTGGCTTCACTTTGCAAGCGCTCGATCAATGCCGATTGTTCTTCGATCGGCAGCAGGGGCGATTCAGCCATGGGCAGCCTCCAGTGCAACGACCAGTACCGTTACATCGTCCCGGCCGCGACAGAAGTCGCGATGCAGGACCGCGGCGATCACGGCGGGATGGCGGTACACCAGGCCGGGGTAATCGTGGAGGTTCCAACGGGATTGCAAGCCGTCGCTGTACATGATCAATAGATGTCCGTTCACATGAGCGTAGTCAAAGGGTTGGGCTTTGCGGTATTGCCCGCCGACGATTCCCGGATGGGACGCCAGGCCGCGGGACTTGTCCGCACTGATCAGGCTGCCGCCGATATTGCCGATACCGGTGAATCTCAGCGTACCGAGGTCACCGTCGAACTGCGCAATCGCCAGCGCACCGCCGCGGGTACCTGTCATGGCCTGGTGAATGTCTTCGAGCAGGTACACCGGCGAGGCAAAAGGGGCCAGGGCGAAAGCTTTTTCACCGGCGCGGGCGGCGCGTTCGGCTTCTTCGCCATGACCCAGGCCGTCGATCACCAACGCGCTGAGGTTCGCCCCGTCAAACGCCAGGTGCCAGACATCGCCGCACGCCGGGTCGTTGTGCAGCGAGTGCTGGCTGATGCCGATGCGCAAGTCGGCGGCCTTGCTGGCGCGTGGGTATAACCGGGCCAATAACACGGTGCCGCGCGAGTCGGTATGAACATCGAAGACTTCCGCCTGGCGCGACACTGCCCCCAGGCCGATGCCCTGCGTACCGCCCGTGGAAAACCCGTCCGTCATGCACGCCTGCAGGTCAAAGCCTTGGGCACGGTCCACTGCGAGTATCTCGATGCCGTTGGCGCTGCTGCCCGGCAGGATGCGCAGGTGCAATTCGCCCCTGGCCGCATGCTTGAGCACGTTGCTGGCCAATTCAGTGGCCACCAGTGCCACGCGTCCGGCATCCGTCGCGTCGAAACCATTGTCTTCGGCGAGCTTCTGCGCCGTGCGCCGGGCATGGCCGATCTGGCTGCTGTCCTCGATCAACAGCACTTGGGTCAGCGACCCCCCGATGTTCATGTCCATCGGGTGATCGTGATGCGAGTGCCCTGTCCGGGTACGGTGTCCAGTTCGAACTCATCCACCAGCCGTTTCGCGCCTGTCAGGCCAAGGCCCAGGCCGCTGCCGGAAGTCCAGCCGTCGGTCATTGCCAGTTTGATGTCCGGGATGCCCGGGCCTTCATCTCGAAACGTCAGGCGCAGGCCGACCCGCGAGTTTTCGTCGAGGATCTGCCAGTCCATGTCGCCACCGCCGCCATAGACCATGGTGTTGCGCGCCAGCTCGCTGACGGCGGTCACCAGTTTGGTCAGGTCGATCAGGCGCATGCCGCACTCGGTGGCCAGCTTGCGCGCCGTCTGCCGGGCCAGGACCACGTCCTGCTCGATTTGAATGGGCTGAGTGCCGCTGCTGCGCAGGGTCATTGCTCGCGTACTCGTTCCTGGAGCAGTTTCATCCCGCGCTCGACGTTCAGCGCGGTGCTGACGCCGGGCAAGGTCAGCCCGAGCTCTACCAGCGTGATCGCGACCGCAGGCTGCATGCCGACCAGCACGGTCTGGGCATCCATGATTTTCGACAGGCCGGAGATGGTGCCGATCATTCGACCGATAAACGAGTCGACCATGTCCAGCGCCGAGATGTCGATCAACACGCCGCGAGCGGAAGTCTTGCTGATGCGTTCGGAGAGATCGTCCTGGAGCATGAGGGCAAGCTGGTCATGCATGTCGACCTGAATGGTCACCAGCAGGAAGTCGCCCATCTGCAAAATCGGAATGCGCTCCATCGTCTTAAACCGTCTTGCTGACGGTGATTCCCAGACGGGTCAGGGCCAGTTTCAGGGCATCGGCCAGGTTGGCCTTGGTGACCACGCCTTGCAGGTCCAGCCCCAGGTGAACGATGGTCTGTGCGATCTGCGGACGCACGCCGCTGATGATGCAATCGGCGCCCATCAGGCGAATTGCGGTCACGGTTTTGAGCAGGTGCTGAGCCACCAGGGTGTCAACGGTCGGCACACCGGTGATGTCGATGATGGCGATTTCCGAGCCGGTATCGACGATGCGTTGCAGCAGCGATTCCATCACCACCTGGGTGCGTTGCGAGTCCAGGGTGCCGATCATCGGCAGGGCGAGGACGCCATCCCAGAGCTTGACCACCGGGGTGGAGAGTTCCAGCAGTTCTTCCTGCTGACGCTTGATCACTGCTTCGCGGGATTTCTGGAAGGTACGGATGGTGTGCATGCCCAGCGCATCGAGCAGCTCGGACACTTGCCAGAGCTGTTCGGCCAGTACCCCCGGATTTTCTTTGTAGTGAGACTGCAGCAGGGAAAACAGCGGACCTTTCAGTGAAAAAATGAAACTGGCGGTCTGGTGCGAATCCTGGCCGAGCAGGGCGCGGCTGTGGGAGAGTTTTTCGAGGAACTGACGAGCCTCATCCCAACCCGGCGCGGCGATGTTGGGACCGTTGCCGTTTTCCAGGCCCGCGGTCACCAGTTGCAGAAAATCCGAGGTTTGCTGCTTGAGATCGTGGTCTTTGACATTACGATTGGCACCACCGGCTTCCAGGCTCTTGATCCATTCCCCAAGCAAATACGTGTGGTTGGTTTTCATCGCGTCGAGTGTGTTGATCTGCATTGCTGCCATGTCCTTGTGCTCCTGAAAGATGGCGGGCCGATTCCCCAAAAACGATCGACCCGAATCAGTGACATTTGCCGTCTGAAATAGTTGTTCGTCCCGACAAGAATTTTTCGTCCTGGCCGGCATTTGCCCGGTAACTCTAGTCGGCACTGCCGCAGACGGCGATTTTTTGACCTTGAGCCTGACGTTGCCTGTCCATTGGATTGAACCCCTGTCCCGGGGTGGCTTCGAACCTTTAAGCCCCCGGCTGTTTGAATCGTGGGCTGGCCGTTACGAGCGAGGTGTGTATGAAAGACGAATCGACACAACAACAGGATCAATCGGGGATGCCGGTCGACCGCAATGACCCGGCGATTGACCCGCAGACGCCGGGTGAGGGTGCGCCAGGCGGTCAGCGTCAGAGCCAATCCTCCGACTCAGAAAGCGCTGACGCAGCGGTGGATCAGAAGAACCGCCATACCGATAATGACAACGAGTTCAGCCCCGGCTTCAAACCGAATCCCGACCGGCCGAAACCCGGCGATGACACGGATGCCGACATCGATACCGATGGCGGCTAGTGCCGGCAGTATGCAAAAAGGCCGCATCCATCGATGCGGCCTTCTTTTTACCGGTTATTTGCTGGGGTGGGCGGCCTGGAGCTCTTTCGCCATCTCCAGGTGTTTTTCCAGTGCCGGCAGCATTTTTTGCGCGAAGCCTTTCAAATCGGTGGCGCCTTTGACCTTGTCGTCCGTCACCGTGTTGGCCTGTTTTTCGAACAGCTTGATCGTGTCTTCGTGGGCCTTCACTTGGTTATTGGCGTAGGCCGCGTCGAAGGACTCGTCCCGCATGTCGAGGATTTTTTCCTTGGCCTGTTTGACCAGCGTCGTCTCGTCCGGGACCTCGATGTCATTCTTTTTCGCCAGGGCCGCCAGTTCATCGTTGGCCTTGGAATGATCGGTGATCATCATGTTGGCGAATTTCTTGATGTCGGCCGATGAGCTTTTTTCCAGCGCCAGTCGGCTGGTCTCGATTTCCGCAATGCCACCTGCGGCTGCGTTGTCGACAAAGTCATTGGAAGTGGCAGCAAAAGCTGTGCCCATGCTGGTGCTCAAGGCGACGGCCAGGGCGAGATGGCGCAGGGTGAATCCGTCCATTGGTCATTCTCCACACAGGTTCGGGTTAGCGATCGAGGTGATCGTTATTCAATGGAGGCAGGCGCTGCGCTAAAGGTTTTATCGGGTTTGCGCCAGGACGACGAACGGACACCGCTGGTCTGATAGGCGGTCGACAGAACCGGCCAACCGAGGCCATTCTGATAGTTGGCGAACGCAATCGATCGCGTTTGCTGCCGATCAACAAACGGAGGTGTTCCATGCCGGTGCCACACGACCTTTATCAGGACCTGAAACTTTCAAAGGAAGATATCCAGCAAAAACGCTCCAAGGATCCGTTACTGGATTCACTGATCAACAAGTATTCGCAAGCGGACGCCGAGGTAGTAAAGGCTGAAACCGCAAAATCGGATGCGCCCAGCGATGATGCACTGAAGAAGCTCAAGGAGACGCGCGTGCAGGTTAAGCAAAAGATCGTTGACCGGCTCCAATCGCCGTCCTGACACGCCTTGTCCACCCACCGACAACCGGTGACTGAAAAATTGGAACGGTGATCAATACCGGCACCTCGAAAGATCAGAGTCCGACCTTTTCGACTCCTTGCGAGGTGCCTTATGAACGAGCCCAGATTTCCAAGTGAAGAGCAGGGCGGGTACGACCCGATCCCGACTCATCCCGAACCGCTAAGCCCCGGCCGCACGACGGTCAATCCCGAAGACGAGCCGGGCATCGACGAATTGCCGAACAACGAAGGCGTGCGCCCGCTGGATGAAGACGACTCCACCGCGATGGACCCTGAGCGGGTGCTTGAAGAGACGGACAATGCCGTGCGCGATAACGAGATAGATCCCCGCTAGCCAAAACCACCACATACCCCCTGTAGGAGCGAGCCTGCCAGTCAATATCACTATTGAATGGCAGACTGCCCGCGCGAGCAGGCCCGCTCCCACATTTTTGGTGTGCGTTATTTCTGGAGCGCGGTGTTTAGGGGCAGGCGCGCCATGTTTTTTGCCTTCAACGAACCCAGGTACAACCAGTCCCCATACTCGCGCACTGTCGTGATCGGCGAGTAATTACCGGTGCTCGCATCCTGCAGGTTGGCAATCACCTTGCCGTCCAGGTCCAGACCCAGCGCAAAGGCGCGCTTTTCCACGGGTTTGGGCAGTACCGTCAATGCCCGAACAATCATTTTGCGCACGAACGGGTGCTGCGCCGTGGCGTCGAGCAGCGCATTACGGGGTGCGTAGAGCGCCACCCAGAAACGGTCGCGGCCATTGAACGCGAGGTTGTCCGGCAACCCCGGCAGATTGTCGATAAATACATCGTGGGTTCCGGCATTCGGCCCGCTCAACCAGAAGCGGATGATGCGGTAAGCGCCGGTTTCGTTGACCAGCACAAAGCTGTCGTCCGGGCCCAGCGTCACGCCGTTGGCAAATTCCAGCGTGTCCAGCAACACCGTGGTCTTGCCGGTCTGGAAGTCGTAACGCAACAAACGGCCGTCGCCCCCGTGCTCGATGATTGCCTCGCCATCCTTGCCGTAGCCCCAGCGGCTGGAAGCGTCGCTGAAATAGGCGTAGTGCCCGGATTTATCGATGGCCACGTCATCGGTAAACCCGAAAGGCACGCCGCCGGCCGAGGTGGTCAGCGGGATCAACCGGCCCTGGGCATCCAGGGACAGCAAACCCTTCACGCCGTCAGCGATTACCAGCAACCCGTTAGGGTGCCGCGCCAGGCCCAGAGGCCGGCCGCCGGTATCGGCCAGCACTTTGGTGTCCTTGCCGTCGAGGCTGGTGCGGATCAGCCGGCCGTCGTGCAGCCCGGTGATGAGCACGTTATCTTCGAGCAGGAGCGCCTCGGGCCCTTCGATGTCCGCCGGGCCGACACGCTCCACCCCTTTGAGCCGCTGATTGTCGGCATACACCCCGCTGGTCAGGGAAGGCGCCGGCGGCGGTGTCCAGGCCACCGGCCGAACCTTGGTCGGGAACAACAATAGAAAAGCCCCCAGGACAATGATCAGCAGCGACAACAGATGGCGAAACCTGAAGGCGCTTCTCACACGCTGACTCCTGCCGGATTCAGGTTTTTCTGCGCCATGTCACGCAACGCCAGCATCGATGCTGCGGACTCACGCTCGATACGTCGCTTGAGCAGCAATCGATTGGTGATGCGCATCGCCAGGCCCGAGAATTGATACTCCAGGGTCCGTACAAAACGTGTGCCTTCGCCCTGCGCCTCGCATTCGTAGGTCACGACCAGCGACAACCCGTGATCACCGCGCGCCCAGGCACTCCAGCGGCGTCCTGGCAGGTATTCGTTGACTTCCCAACTCAAGTGCCCCGCGCGCCCGCCGGCACTGATGTCCTCCTCGAACCGCAGGCCGGCATGCAGCGGCCCACCCTGGCCCTCGACCTTCAGGGACGACGGATGCCACTCCGGCCAACGGGTGACGGTGCTGGCATAGGCGAGCACGTCAATCGGAGTTCCAGCGATAGCGATCTGGTGCTGCATGCGGGTCATGGTCGTACTCGTCAGGGGGGCAGGCACCGGCTCCCAGTACAGGGTGCCGAACAGGTAGTCCATCAGCGGGAAAACGATATTGAAATTGCGTTCCTGCATCAGCTCGCGGCGGTGATGCAGTTCATGCAGGCGGCGCATCTGGCGGATCCACGGTAGGCGCGTGACCGGGTTGTCCGGCGGTAAATGCTCGCAGGCATGGAACACCTCGTACATCAGGTACCCGAGGACCAGACAGCCACCAAACAATCCGGCGACGTTGGCATTGACCTGCTTGAACAGCCACCAGGCGGGCAGGGTGAAGACCACGGTGTGGATCACGATCAGCCAGGCTGGAAACAGAATCACCCGCCAGTCCCGGGCAGTATCGTAGGTCATGTGGCCGGGGGCGAAAAAACTGTGATGGTCGCCGGCATGGCGGGCGTAGAACATCCGCGCGAAGCTCTTTTTGTGATGCCCCAAGTGCCGATGCACCAGGTACACGCCGAAGTTGAAGAACAACAGCGTCAACGGC
Organism: Pseudomonas sp. PS02303; assembly: GCF_029959925.1. NCBI lineage: Bacteria > Pseudomonadati > Pseudomonadota > Gammaproteobacteria > Pseudomonadales > Pseudomonadaceae > Pseudomonas > Pseudomonas sp. PS02303. The sequence goes on along the minus strand of NZ_JASCOM010000027.1, from coordinate 32,118 downwards.
ACTGTCAGCCATTCCAGCGGCCGGACCTGATGCACAGTGCTCCAGAACCCTCCGATGGCCAGCACGCCGAACAGCAGCACAAAGGCCCCGTGCAGCCAGGGGTTGTAGCGCGGATGGATGTCAGCGCGATAGCGGTCGCGGAATGCCTGGGTGGTTTGCCTCACTGCGTTCACCTCTGCTTATTGTTATCACCAGCAGATTAGCTGATCTGCCCGCGCAAGCTTGAGCAAACCTGGATGACACAAGCGCCATGATCCGGTGTATTCAGGTCAGCGGATTCCAGCGCTGGGACCAGTCGTCGTCGATCTTGATCACTTCACGCAGTAAATCGAAGGCCCGTTGCAGGGTCGCCGAGTCGCGATCCCGCGAGTAAACCAGGTAGGTCGGGTAACTGAATTCCGGGGCTTTGGGCACGGGCTCCAGCACGCCGCTTTCGAGGTAGCTCTGCACCACGCGTGTACGGAAGTAGCCGCTGCCGCCGTTTTCCAGAATGTATTGCAAGGCCAGGGGGCCGAGGTTAAAGCTCAGGGCAGCCTTGGCTTTTTCCGGCAGGGCGGCATCGTGCTGACGGCGGAAGTCCGGACCCCAGTCGATATACACATAAGGATCGGGCTGCCCGGCGAGGCGTACCAGGATGAGTTTTTCTTCGAGGATCTGCTCGACTTGCAGGCGCGGCCAATATTCGGGCTGATAGACCAGCGCCGCGTCCAGCACCCCCAGTTCAAGTTGGCGCAGCAGGGTCTCGCCGTCGCGGATTTCCATGCGCAAGGCGTGACTGGGAATCTTCTCGCGCAGTTCGCCGGCCCAACTGAGCATCAGCGGATTGCACAGACTGACCTCGCCGCCAATGTGCAGCACATCGCGGTAACCGTCAGGCAACGGCAAGTCCCGCCGCGCGGCTTCCCAGGTCTCGACCAGTTGATTGGCGTACACCACAAAGGCCTCGCCATTGGGTGTCAGCCGCGCACCGGCACGGTTGCGCACGAATAACGTGCTGCCCAGCTGGCTCTCGAGTTTTTGCACGCGCGCCGTGATTGCGGTCTGGGTGACGTGAAGTTTTTCCGCCGCGGCAGCCAGGCTGCCGTGGCGAACAATTTCCAGAAAGGTGCGAGCGAGATCAATGTCCATGGGGCGGCCGGTGCGGGAGGTGCCGGCATTGTAAACGGATCTGCGGGGGCCGGCTTATGTAGCAGCGGCCAACGGCTGCGTCCGGCTGCGCTGGCGTGTCCACTGCGCCACCAGCCGCACCGGTGTGCCGCACGCCTTGCGCTTGAACACAAAATGTCGGCACTTCTCGGCGAACTGTTTGCGGTCGTGCACCATGTCCAGTTCCATCGCCGCCAGCTCGGCGTTTCTGCAGTGCTGCATAAGTTGCGTGTCGAGCCGGCTCTTGCGCTCGCGCACAGCGGCATACGCCGGATCGGTCAGCGCATTGCCCGCCCGTTGCAACAACCACCGGCCGAACGCGTCCGGACAGCGTGGGCCGATTTCCTGAACCATGCCCAGTTGCATGGCATGCATCGCGCTGACCGGCAGGCACTCCTCGCAAAGTTTTTCCGCCATCCGCGGACCGACGGCGCGGGGCAGGCTGTAGGTCCAGTATTCAGAGCCGTACAGCCCCATGGTTTTGTAGTGCGGGTTGAGGACGATATCCGCGCGGGCGAAGACAATATCTGCGGCCAGCGCCAGCATCACGCCGCCGGCCCCGGCACTGCCCGTCAGGCCGCTGACCACCAGTTGCCGGGCGCTGAACATTTCTTCGCAGACGTCGTCGATCGCCTGGATATTGGCCCAGGCCTCCAGCCCCGGCGCCTCGGCAGCCTGGATCACGTTGAGGTGCACGCCATTGGAGAAACTGCCGCGCCCACCCTTGATCAGCAGCACCTGGGTATCTCGGGTCTTGGCCCAGCGCAGAGCGGTGACCAGTCGCTGGCATTGCTCGGTGCTCATGGCGCCGTTATAAAACTCGAAAGTGAGCTCGCCGACAGTCCCCGATTCACGGTAGCGGATCGGTTGATAGGTTTCGGTGTCAGGGGACGAGGCGATCGATCCGTGGAGGATGGGCACGTTATTCAGTTGGGCAGCGAGTACATGCCGGGCTGGACGTTTGAAGGTTTCTTCGCCCGGCCGGGGTTTGCGTCGCATCGAACCGATCCACACACTGTGATCGCCGGTGGCGACCAGTACCGCGTCGTCGCGCACCGCCAGAATGTCTCCAGGTGTGCCGCTGCGTGAGTCCAGATGGGCGTCGTATACGTAATACTGACCACCTGCCAGGCTCGCCAATACGCCAGGTTGCCCGTCCGCTGCGTCAATGCAGCGTTTGATGAATCGCGAGCAGTCATGCCAACCGAAGGTCCGATCAGCCTGGTTCATGTTCGGCTGCAAGTGGCCCATCACCCGGGGATGATGTTCGACCGGTACGGGCTCATAACCGTCGATGAATTTGTCCACGACATCACGAATGCAGCGGATCGCCGCATCGCTGACCGGGCCGTTATACAGCTCGGATTTGCGCAGGCCTTGGGGGAGGTTGAATTCGCACGTAGACCAGACCGGCCCGGCATCCATGTCTTCCGCGGCTTGAAGCGCGGTGACACCCCAGCGGGTCAGCTCACGGGTTATGGCCCAATCCAGTGCGCTGGCGCCCCGGTCACCGACAATGCCCGGATGGATAATCACCACCGGGCGATCACGGTTGCTCCACAGGAGTTGCGGCACCCGGTCCTTGAGGAATGGGCAAATCACTAGGTCGGCCCCCGCCTGCTCAATCTGCTCGCAGGCAGCTTTCTCGTCGGTGAACAGCACTACGCTGGGGCTGTGTCCCAACTCGCGCAATTCGAGCCAGGCCCTTTGGCTCAGACCATTGAATGCCGATGACAACAGGATAATGTTGAGTGAACGCATGTTTGACTCTTCCTTGAGAATGGCCGGCCATCAGCCTCGAATAAGCCTTCATTGGCTTTCGATGCAAGTTAGGGTGCGGGAATGACAGGCGCTGGACCTTGATGTGGGTCAAACCATTCCGACTTGCCTGTCAGTTGAAAGAATAGGGCCGACGTCCTTGTGCTGGCACCTGTAAGAACTAACAGTTTTTTAGACGAGTTTGCGATGTCGGCGGTCGCTAAAGAAGGGGGGGGGCGAGTGCGGCTACAGCCTGGGAGTCATGCCTGAGGCAGACCCCCAGTGGGTGTGGGGGAATCATTGTTCAAAACGCAAAACACGAACAGCCAAACGCGCCCCAGAACCCCTGAAAGTCGCTGACCGGCGCTGACGACAATCGCGCCCGCTCGTGGCTGTGCGCATGCACCGCGCACGCGCCGATGCATTGATGCACCTGCGCCGTCAGTGGCGCCACGGGTTTCCAGTGGCCCGGCACCTTGGCGACGGGCGACCACTCGGGCACCACAGGAATCGGCGGCGGCCCGAGTTTTTCAAACTCGACGCTGCCGTAGACGATCTTGCCGTCGACAATGGTCAGCACCGACTCGATCCATTTGATCGCTTCATCGTCGATGTGGAAATAGTCCGCCGACAGTGCAATCAGATCCGCCAGTTGCCCGACCTTGATCTGGCCTTTCTTGCCTTGTTCGGACGAAAACCAGGCGCTGCCGTGGGTGAAGAGTTCCAGCGCCGTATCGCGGCTCAAGCCTTGCGGGTACAGTTCCAGTCCGCCAACGGTGCGGCCGCTGACCAGCCAATACATCGATGTCCAGGGGTTGTAGCTGGACACCCGCGTGGCATCGGTGCCGGCACCCACCGGAATGCCTTCGGCGAGCATGCGCGCAATCGGCGGCGTGTGTTCGGCGGCTTTGGCGCCATAGCGGTCGACGAAGTATTCGCCCTGGAAAGCCATGCGATCCTGAATGGCGATGCCCCCGCCCAAGGCTTTGACCCGCTCGATGTTCCGCGGGGTAATGGTTTCCGCATGATCGAAAAACCACGGTAAACCGTCGAACGGGATGTCGCGATTGACCTTCTCGAACACGTCGAGCATGCGGCTGATGGATTCGTTGTAGGTGGCATGCAGGCGGAATGGCCAGCGCTGTTCCACCAGATGCCGCACCACCGGTTCCAACTCCTGTTCCATGGTTTGCGGCAAGTCCGGGCGTGGTTCGAGGAAGTCTTCGAAGTCGGCCGCCGAAAACACCAGCATTTCCCCGGCACCGTTGTGCCGCAGGAAATCGTCGCCCTGGCCGTAATGGGAGGTGCTGGTCCAGTTTTTGAAGTCGGTCAGCTCTTCCTTGGGTTTCTGTGTGAACAGGTTGTAGGCGATGCGCACGGTGAGTTGCTGGTCTTTGGCCAGCTGCTGAATGACTTGATAGTCGTCCGGGTAATTCTGATAACCGCCGCCGGCATCGATGGCGCTGGTCACGCCGAGGCGATTGAGTTCGCGCATGAACTGGCGGGTCGAGTTGACCTGATAGTCCAGCGGCAACTTCGGCCCCTTGGCCAGGGTCGAGTAGAGAATCATCGCGTTCGGGCGGGCGATCAGCATGCCGGTGGGATCACCATTAGCGTCCCGCTGGATTTCGCCGCCCGGCGGGTTCGGCGTGTCGCGGGTATAACCGACCACTTTCAGCGCCGCGCGGTTGAGCAGGGCGCGGTCGTAAAGGTGCAGCACGAACACCGGGGTGTCCGGTGCGGCTTTGTTCAGTTCATCAATCGTCGGCAGGCGCTTCTCGGCAAACTGGAATTCGTTCCAGCCACCGACCACCCGCACCCATTGCGGTGTGGGCGTGCGGTCGGCCTGGTCCTTGAGCAGGCGCAAGGCATCGACCAGCGACGGCACGCCTTCCCAGCGCAGCTCGAGGTTGTAGTTCAAACCACCGCGGATCAGGTGCAGGTGCGAGTCGTTGAGGCCGGGAATCACCGTGCGTCCGTGCAAGTCGACGATCTGTGTGCCGGGGCCTTGCAGGGCCATGGCCTGGGCGTCGCTGCCGACTACCACGAAGCGTCCGTCCTTGATCGCGACGGCGCTGGCCTGGGGTTTCTTGCGGTCGACGGTGTGCAGGCGTCCGTTGTACAGAATGAGGTCGGCCGGGGTGTCGGGCATGGTTTTACTCCCTGCGATGAGCGGGCTGATCCAGGCACCGACGGCGCCTGCCGAAAGGCCTTGCAGTACACGTCGGCGGTTCAGACCTTCGTGGTTGTCAGGTGGACTCATGGCAGTGCGCTCCGTCAATTCATCGAGGGGCAAACAGCCGATGTCTGACGCATGCGGCCACAAGGAATATAGACGGCAAATTCACCGGTAGCCGATTTGCGGGGGCGGAAAACGACGAATCCCGCCACAAGGGGCGGGATTCGTGTGCAGCCAGAGAGGTTCCCGAAGACGGGAACCGCCGTCTTAGCTTGGGAACAGCTCGGACAGTTTCATGGCCAGCATCATGTCGCCTTCAGCGCGCAGTTTGCCGCCCATGAACGCTTGCATGCCGTCGGTCGAACCGTCGACGATGCCTTGCAGGGTTTCGCCGTCCATCACCAGAGTGACCTGGGCGTCAGGATTTTCGCCTTCCTGCAGCTCGCAAGTGCCATCTTTGACGACCAGCGAGAAATTCTTGGTGTCGTCGATGCGGAAACCGAATACCAGGTTCAGACCGGCAGCGGCGGCTGGGTTGAACTTGGCTTTCATTGCTTGTACGGCATCAGCTACGGAGGTCATGGTTCGATCCTTTCTTGGGTAATAAGAGCAGTAATTACAGCTGGTGATTACAGCCAGGGTCACAATAGTCCGGACTCAGCGAAACGTGATGAGTTCCGGTGCCTTCAACAGTTGCAAGTGCGCGTGACTGTTGAAAGAAGACAATGCCACCTCGCGACCGCGAAACTTCAGCAGGTTGAGCGAGGTGTTGACGATTTGCCAGTTCAGTTCAAATGCCTGCCTTGCGGGCATCTGAGTAATGAGGTGGAGCAGGGCAGTGATGGTGCCACCGGAGGTGAACACGGCGATTTTCTGGGTGTTGTCGGCGCTTTCGAGGAGGCGGTGCAGACCGGCCTGTACGCGTTCGACAAACCCAAGCCAGCTTTCAAGCCCCGGCGTGTCATAGGTGCCGGCGAGCCAGCGCTCGATGATCAGGGCGAAGATGCGCTGGAACTCGGCACGGTTTTGCGCGGCATTGCGCAGGATGTCCAGGGCTTCGGGTTCATCCTCCAGCATGGCCGGCAGCAGCGCGCGGATCACCGCGTCGGCATCGAATTCGTTGAAGGCGGAATCGATTTCCAGGGTCGGCACCGGCAGGCCCACGGCAGCGAACTGTTCCAGCGCGCTGGTGGCCGTATGCTGTTGGCGGCGCAAGTCGCCCGACAGGCAGCGGTCAAAGCTGACACCCAGCTCGGCGAGGTGCTGGCCGAGGATTTCTGCCTGGCGAACACCGGTCGGCGACAGGACGTCATAGTCGTCTGCACCAAAGGAGGCCTGGCCATGTCGAATCAGATAGATGCTGCCCACGTCCGCGTCATCCCGGTACGTTGAAGGTTTGGCGAGGTTATGAGGATGACAGTGAGCTGTCAATGAAAAAACATACGCTTGTTTGAAATGCCCGTTACAGGCCTGTTGCCAGAGGTTTCACGGCTGGCCGCCGAGGCGGAGCATGGGTATGCTGGCGTTGTCCCGCGCGTGTTTTAAGCCGCGCATCGTTTTGAAGGAGTCACTGTGGAGTTTTTGTCCGAGTACGCCAGTTTCCTGGCCAAGACCGTGACACTGGTGATCGCCATTCTGGTGGTCCTGGCCAGTTTCGCGGCGCTGCGCAGCAAAGGTCGGCGCAAATCGGCCGGCCAGTTGCAAGTCAGCAAGCTGAATGATTTCTACAAAGGGCTGCGCGAACGCCTGGAGCAAACCTTGCTCGACAAGGACCAGCTCAAGGCCTTGCGCAAGTCCCAGGCTAAAACCGATAAAAAACAAAAGAAGAAACCCGAGGCCAAGCCGCGGGTATTCGTGCTGGATTTCGACGGTGACATCAAGGCGTCGGCCACTGAAAGTCTGCGCCACGAGATCACGGCACTGTTGACGTTGGCGACGCCCAAAGACGAAGTGGTACTGCGTCTGGAAAGCGGCGGCGGCATGGTTCACAGCTACGGCCTGGCGTCCTCGCAACTGGCGCGCATCCGCGATGCCGGCGTGCCGTTGACCATCTGCATCGACAAGGTCGCGGCCAGTGGCGGCTACATGATGGCGTGTATCGGCGAGAAGATCATCAGCGCCCCGTTTGCGATTCTGGGTTCGATCGGCGTCGTGGCGCAGTTGCCTAACGTCAATCGCTTGCTGAAAAAGCACGACATCGACTTCGAAGTCCTGACCGCCGGCGAATACAAGCGCACCTTGACTGTGTTTGGCGAAAACACTGAGAAAGGCCGCGAGAAGTTTCAGGAAGACCTGGACATCACCCACCAGCTGTTCAAGAACTTCGTCTCGCGTTATCGCCCGCAACTGGCCATTGACGAAGTGGCCACCGGTGAAATCTGGCTTGGCATCGCCGCGCTGGACAAGCAACTGGTGGACGAACTCAAGACCAGCGACGAATACCTCGCTGAACGAGCGAAGAAGTCGGAGCTGTACCATTTGCATTACGCCGAACGCAAAAGCCTGCAAGAACGTATCGGGATGGCGGCCAGTGGGTCGGTGGATCGCGTATTGCTGAGCTGGTGGAGCCGGTTAACCCAGCAACGCTTTTGGTAACACTTTAAATTAACGGTCGCTTGCACTGCCTTGCAGTGAAAGCAACCGTTTTTTTGTGGCGGTATATAGATAGCGCTTTTTAAAAAAGTGGCTCGATAGGCTAGCGATCCTAGCCAGTTTCGAGTGATCACAATGTCTTCTCCGCCCACAAACTCAAACACGCCTGTGTTGACGCCAGATCAACAGGGTGTCTTTTTTGATCTGATTAAAAGTAATGCTCCTGCCTGGTTGCTGACTGCCTCAAGTCAACGGCGAAGTGAACTTTATGAAAGCCTGACCGCCAGCCATCGTTCAAGAGGTGAACTTGCCGACCTCCTGAAAGGCTTCAAATCGCCTGAAAGCGTCTGTCGTCCCTTACTGGCTCAAGCCATGTCGGACAAGCTGGGTACGCCACTGGATACGCAGGGCGTCATTTTTCAGCACGTGCGATCAACGTCCAGCCTGCTGGGACTTCGCAAGAAACTGGTGCTGCCGATTGATCGGGATCTGCTGTCGGCCGCCTGTGAAAATTTTGAACTCAGCGAAACACTGGCCGGAAACTATAGCGATACATCGTTAATTTATATCCCGCAAACCATCACCGGCACAGTCAATAAAGTCTTATCGATAGAGCCGCATGAGTTCGCCGCGTTGTGCCGCAAACTTGATCTTGGAAAACAATACCAGGCGCATGTCAAATCACTGTTTGAGCCAGCGTCAGGTATCAACCACTTATCTAACAAGTATGTTGCGCACGCCAAGAACAGCTTTGAAGTACAGCGGCATGTCGCGCTGATGAAAAAAGCCATCAGTGTCGAAATGCACCAGGCATTGAAGTCAGTCAAGGAACAGCGCCCCGTCAAACTTGGCAACCACACGCTGGGTTACCAGGCGTTGGAAATGTTTGATGTCACGGTCAGTGGCGCGATGTTTATCGGGCCGGTCGAGGAGCATGACGATGACGATTACCGCTGCGTGGTCTACCTGCCGGATGACCCGCTGCACCCGTTGAAGGAATACGCGTCCTTCACGGATTTCGAGGTGGAATTGAGTAAGCGTCTGAGAACCTCCGCGTTCCAAAAATTCTTCATGCGCTACATCAAGCTGGGTGAACGGTCCGCGTTTCTGCAAGCCCTTGAAAAACGCTTGTCCGTCCCCGTTTCCTCGCCGCTTCCCGCGACCAGTGTCTACGTGTCGCTGTCGGGTGTGGACATACAAGGCGACATGTTCGAGGAAATTTTTCGTCAGTATGCGAACCAGGTCATCGCCGATGCCCGGCTTCTGGTGGTGCCCACGGACGACGAAGACGAAAAATCCCGACTGGACAGGCTGGAGACCTACAAGGCCATCAGCCTTAATGTCCTGTTGTTCGGTGCATCGTTTGTGCCGTTTGTTGGCCACATCCTCTTGGCTGTGACGGTGATGCAGTTGCTGTCGGAGGTGTATGAAGGCGTGGCCAGTTGGTCCAGGGGCGAGCAGGAGCAAGCCACGGATTATCTGTTCGATACCATCGAAAACCTGATCCTGATGGCCGCGTTTGCCGCCGGTTCGGCGGCTGTTGGTACCGCGTTTAAAAACATCAGGACATCCGTCTTCATCGAGCGCCTGAGAAAGGTTCCGGGTGTGGACGCTCGGGGCCGTCTGTGGAATCCCGATCTTACGGTGTATCAACAGAGCCGACGTTTACCCCCGGCACTCGCAGCGGATGCGAGAGGACTGCACTGGATGGACGGTCAGGCGTACCTTCCAATCGATACACATCTGTATGCCGTGCGGCCAAAAACGGCGACGGACCTATGGGAAGTGATTGCCCCGGTGGGGAGCGGCGGCACCTATTCACCCGAGCTCGAAACTAACGATGTCGGGGCGTGGCGCCATGACTCTGAGCTGCCGCAAGAATGGGATCGGCTAAAATTGTTTCGCCGTTTCGGTTACACCCGCGACAAGGTGCCCGATACCACGGCGACGCACATCCTTGCCGTCTGCGGGATCGAGGACACGGTCTTGCGCCAGGCACACGTCGACCGCAGCCGGCCACCGGCACTGCTGGTCGATACAGTGCAGCGGTTTCGGGCGGATACTGCGGTCACCGACTTTATCGAGCAGTTGAAAACCCCGTCGTCGGCAGTCTTGGCAGACCCGGATCTGCAATTGCACCTGCTGACGACGTCCCGTCATTGGCCAGACAACTCGGCCATCAAAGTCGTCACTGCCGCAGGCAGGCAAACGGGTTTCTATGGCGCGGCCACGGCGTTACCGGGGAAAACCGTCAGCCTCAATCAGGATGCTTTGCATAAGGGCCAATTACACACCTCGCTGCTGACAGCCATGGACAGCGCCCAACGCCAAAGCCTTCTGGGCTCCACTACCCAGGACGCAAGCGCGCGGGCAAAGGCCCTGACAAAGCTCATTGCCGATCAAGCCGAAAGCAGCAAACTCGCGCTGTTCGAGCGGATTTACAAACGTACTGAAGTACCGGCTGATGCCCGGGTCACGGTGTTGATCGACAAGATCGCCCAGTTGCCCTCGGCGATTGCCGAAGAACTGGTGCGGCATGCCGATGCTACGGAGTTGAGCAGCCTGGAGGAGGGCAACGTACCCTTGCGTCTGGCGGAGGAAGCCCGTCGTTATTTGCAACGGGTGCAGGTCAGTCGCGCTTACGAAGGGTTGTACCTTAATGCCGTGGGTGGGCTGGCCACCGACCGCCTGGTGCTCAACACCCTTGAGCAACTGCCGGGATGGACGGGTAATACCAGGGTTCAGTTGCAGGCTTCGTCAGGTGTGCAAAGCGAGTCGATCAGCATTGGATCGGCGGACGCTGCGCAGAAGCTGCAGATCGACGTCCATCCTGATCGATACAGCGTGTCGATCGACGACATTGCTCCCGCCACCGCATTCGCGGGACGCACGCGCGAACAGTATTTCAAGGCCCTCTGGCATGGACTCTCGACGCCGCTCAAAACAGCACTGGGCGTTAACCTGAGCGACGGCGGGGCAGCGTTGCGAGAGAAAATAACGCAGCTCGCCCTGACACGGCGAACCGCCATTGCGCAACTGATCGATGCACGCCCCCCGCGAGCGGGCTACACCTCCCCCATGCGGCTGGCAGACAGGCACGCCACGTCGTCTTCTCCCGTTATGCCGAGGCCCGTGCTCATCAAAACCACCCAAGACGTCCTGGTCCGCAGGGCGCTGGAACTGTATCCGATGCATTCCCCGGTTCGCATTCACGCGTTGGTAAATGATCTGGGGCAGAACGTGACGGTCGTCTTGAAGAAGCTGGAAGCGTTGAGGCTGCAATTTCAGACCATCAGGCAGGTACTGAGTCACTGGGTCAGTCGGCAAACCTGGTATCTGCAGCCCGATGGCTCAAGGCAGGAGGTCAGTCGTCTCAGCAAATATCGCATCGCTCAGGCGATCATTCGCTGCTGGCGCAACGAGCCCGAGGCGAGTGAAGCGGGCGCTAACCTACGCTCCACACTCAGCTTTGACGCCCAGCCTCTGGGCGAATTGCCGGTTATCGTCGGGGACTTCAGCCACGTCGAGAGGTTGGTGCTGGACGGCGTGGGCGCCAGCGCCGGGCTGAACGCCTTCCTGAGAAACTTCCGCACTCTTCGAAGCTTGTCATTGAGAGGCAATCAACTGACGAGGCTGCCGCTGGCGTTGAGCTCAATGTCCGGGTTGGTTCATCTGGATCTGAGCGACAACCTCATTCAACTGACCTCTGAGTCGGTGACTCAATTGGCCGATATGACCAGCCTGCAATCAGTGAACCTGGCGTTTAACCCAAACCTTGTGAGGGCTCCCGATGTCAGCAAGTTGCAGCACCTGGAACACCTGAACCTGCAAGGCACCGGGATAAAAAACTGGCCTTTGGGCGCCTCCGGTTTGCCCAGGCTGAGTGAGCTGGATTTACGAGACAATCAGATCGAAACCCTGCCTGAGGATGTCTTCAAGGGGCATGCGGTCCCGAACAAAGGCACCAACCTGTATGGCAATCCTCTGTCCGCCGACACGTTGAAAAAGGTCGTGGTGCATCAGCAGAAGACCGGTGTAAGCCTGGGGATCATTGCTTCGGACTACCGTCGCTCAGGCGCTTACTCGCCGACCGAGGCTCACAGTTCCGCGTGGCTGACCGGGCTTGGCTCTACCGAAACCCGGCGCAAGCGCGGGTTGTGGGATTCATTGCGCGCCTATCCAGAGTCCAGGGGCTTTTTCACTGTGCTTGCGCAACTGTCCGAGACGGCCGATTACAAACGACTGTTCAGCCACTTCAGCCAGCGGGTGTGGAGTGTCGTGGAGGCTGCGACGGAAGATGATGGCTTGCGACGCAGGCTGTTTCGTCTGGCCCGGGTCGGAAGGTTCAGCGCTGATGGCTACTCCGCACTCTTCAGTGAGATGGAAGTGCAGGTGTTGTTTTATCGGGCCATGGCCGCAGCCCTCACCGGGCCTGCTTCGGTGGAGCAGCAACTGATCACCCTGCTCAGGGGGTTGTTCAGGCTGCATGAGGTCGAGGGGTTTGCGCTGGCGGATATCAATGCGCGCACCGGTCCACAGTCCGGAAGCTACGAACAAGCTCTGGAAATCAGTCTGGCGTATCGCGTGGGGCTGGCCGAACGCCTGAGCTTGCCGGCTCATCCCAGAATGGTGACATCGGCGTTGGATGTCGAGGTGGCGCCGGCGGCGCTGGAACGGGCTTATCAGAAAGTCCTGACCACCGAACGCACCAGCGCGTTGCTGGAATGGATGATCATCCAACGGTTTTGGGTGGAGTATCTGGAGGTGTCAAATCCAGATCGTTTCCTGGCAATCGCCGACCGCTCGGCACGAGATTTTGCGCAGGTGGAGAGGCAGGCTGAACTCACCCGTCCGGTGGCCACCGAACGCCTGAACGCCATTTTCGATAACTTCAAAAATGAACGTCGGGCATTGATCAGGCAGCTCACCGGTGCGGCGCTGATGCGCCATCCCGCGCCTCCAGTCCCGGGGCCCAGCCATTCGGGGGCACCTCAATGAACGACATCGCTCACGAGTCTGCTGATAGCCCGACACCGTCGGCGGCGCCGAAATGGCGTGATGAATTGAAAGCCGTTATCGATCTCGCCTTGCCACAATCCCCAGGCCAGTTCGGCGAATGCCTGATCAAGCAAAAGTGGGGCGCGGGCATCGACCCGCAGACGGCCTTGCTGGTCACGCTCGATTACCATTACAAGGGACATCCTGCCGAGAACGGTTTCGAGCAGGGACGAGTGGCAAGTTCCCGGTCGCTGCTGCACGCGCTGCTGTCCAACGACCAGACGGTGGGTGACGGGCGTTTTGCCGAGACGGCGTTCGGCCTGTACACGCCGCCGGACGTGGGACCGACGATTCGGATCGTCGAGCACGTCGACGAATTCGCCGATCACGGCAGCGGCAATCACCAGACCTATGAAGGCATCTACCGGCAGACCACCCCGCAGGTGTATGGGCCGCTGACTCAGTTCAATCTCAGGCCTGCCGATTTCAAGAAATGGGTCTGGGAGCTGGAGCTCAAGGACCTGTACCAAGCGTATCTCGATCAGGCATGGCCAGCCGACGCTGTGCAGGTGGCGGCCAGACCGTCCGCATTGAAAACGTCGGTCAAGGCGGCGTTCGTCATGGCGGCCTGGTTGCAGCGACATGAACAACGCCTGACGCAAGAAGGTCTGGCGCTGGCGATGCGGGCGGCAGGTCTGTCCGCCGATCAGTCCTGGCAAACGCTGACCCTTGAGCAGCTGCAAGCACCGACTCGCGTGCCTTCAACCGTCAAGTTCGGCCTTCTGAAACTGTACCGCTACACCGCGACCGATATCTGGGCCTTCCGTGACACCGTCAGTGCCCGTGTGCTGGTGTACATCCCTGGCAATTCTTCCCCGCTGCATGAATTCGCCAATACCGCGCAGTTGCGCCAGTGGGTTGCCACGCAGGGCAAGCTAGACACGACCAGGCAGGCCTTGGCCCGTCACTTTGCCGAGGACGATCGCGAAGATGGAACGTTTCACGCCGGCGTTCTGACAGCGCTGGATGGCATGGCGATTTATCCGGCTAAACATTGGCTGGGCAACAACGCCGGTTTCTTCAACAACGATGGCTATTGGGACCCGAACGATTACATCGGCTTCGATGATCCGGCGGCGGCGACCGACCCTTTTGCCCGCCTGCTAATGACAATGAAACAGGCCGCACGGGCAGAGCTTCAGGCCATCCGTGACGATGCGCAGGTCAACCGGGATCAGTTGAGCACCGTCGTCGAACCTGTTGTGCAATGGGTCAACCGGTTTGGTCCGCTCGCCTTGTTTGTCCCAGGAGGCGAGGGGGTGCTGGCATTGGCCGGGCTCATTGACGCCGGGTATGGCCTGAATCAGGCGGTCAATGGAAAAACGCCGGGCCAACGCTCGGAGGGCCGGACACGCACGGTGTTTGGCTTGCTGAATGCGTTGCCGATGCTGGGTGCCGAGTCAGCGCTCAAGGGCAGCGCTGCGCAGGCCGATAGCATGGCGGAGCGCGTCCGCGAGCCCAGCGTCGATCCGGCAGAGCCGGGCGCCCGTCCTGCGTCGGAACCGGCCGTTGCGCCGACGCCCTTGAACCCTCGCATCGAATTGATCCGTGGAATCGGCCCCTCGGTGGCCGCCTTCAGCGATGAGGTCCTGGCGCAGATCGCCAAGGTCAGCGCGGTCGACGATGACATGCTGCGGTTGATGCAGACGGGCCGTCCACCGACCCCTTTATTGGCGGATACCATCAGCCGCTTCAAGATCGATCAGGATCTCGGTCTGGAAGCAGACACTGTGCTTTTCAACCAACGCTACGAAGCGCTGCAAAAGTCGGAGCATGAATGGGTCCGGCTATTTCAGCGCGAGTACCCCGACCTGCCGACAATCGCCATCGAGCAGATGCTCGACCGCTATGGCATCGACATCACGTCGTTGCCAGATGCGAACGAGGCCAGGCAGGTATTCGCGCGACTGGACGGCAAAGCCCGGCAATACCAACAGCATGTCCGTCTCGACCGGGTCTATGAAGGCTTTTACCTGCGCTCGGTCGCGAATGCCGAGACGGACACGCTGGCATTGCACTCGCTGAACAATCTGCCCGGCTGGCCGAAAGACCTGCGCATCGAGGTCCTCGACGGTGCGTCCTCTGGCCGGGTGCTTGATCGTTGCGGCCCCCTTGACAGCCCTCACTGCCGAAACATCATCAAGGTGGGAAACCGTTACCTGCGCCAAGGCCGGCAAACGGATGTCTATGACGCCGTCCTCGGCGTGCTGACGGACGAGGAACGCTCGGCGTTGCACCTCACGTCACCAGACCCGGCCAAGGCGTTGCGGCTCAACCTCGGCGATCGGGCATTGTCCCGTGCCGATACCCTGCTCGGCCTGCAAAGGCTGGACACGGGGCTGACCTTTGAACGGCAGGGACTGCGCGGCGGCGGTTACCCGACAACCCCTCAGGGTGACGCCCTGAAGTTGCAAGCGATCAAGTTGCAGTTCAAGGATATTTATCCGGACATCAGCGACGCGAGCATTGATCAGGTGTTGCTGCTGGCAGAGGGCAGGGTGCAGGCGTATATCGACCTGCTGGCTCTGCAACTGCAACAGCTCAATGTCGATTTGACCGAATGGGTCGATCAAGCGGTACAAGACATTGCCGATATGGACGTTCCCTTCGTGGCCTTGGGCGATGAGGAGGCGGAGGGGATGAACCCTGCGCAAATCGCCGTGCACAATGCCCACGTCCTGCACACCGCCCTGCAACAGGAGCGCGGGGTCAGGACTGAGCTTGCCGTGGAGCTTGTCGCCATTTGGCAAAAACGCGGGCCGCTGCAAGATCGTGTCTATGTCGACGGGCAACTGCGTGGTGTCAGGCTGGACCTGACCTTCGAGGACTTTCACCGATTACCCACGCTGAATGCCAGGCTCAACGATGTGATCGAATTGTCGATGCATGGTTTTCACCTGACCGAGCACGAGAGTCTGAACGGGTTCCTGGAGGGCTTTCCGAACCTTGAAGTGTTGAATCTGGAAGGCTTCGATTTGCGTCCTTTCTTCGTAGGCGGTGACGCAGGGCGCGCCTTGCCGCCCGTTATCGGGCAGTTGCCGAAACTGGTCTCACTCAATCTGCGAGCCACACAGTTGGCATTCACTGAGCGCGCCGCTTCACAATTGAGTGATCTGACCCACTTGCAAACCCTGGACCTGAGCGACAACCCGTTGGGCGTTCCGCCAGTGGTGCTGGGCATGAACAATTTACGCCAGCTCAACCTGAGGAATACGGCGATCAATCGCTGCCCTGTCGGGGTCAAGGATGAGCCTTATCTGACGATGCTGGACCTGCGCGACAACCATATTACTCGGGTTCCGCCCGCGATCATCAATCAGGCGGTGGCGGACGACCGCGTATTGCTATGGGGCAATCCGTTGACAGACGAGGACACGCTGCACCGGTTGATCAGTCATCGTGAACAGACGGGCATCAATCTGTGGCTGAGCGCTCCGGCCGCGGATTATGGTACGCCGACGGTGTGGTTGCGCGACTGCGACGAAGCGTTGCAACAGTCCCGGCAAGCCCTTTGGCAGCGATTGGCAGGTAAACCCTCCGGTACGCGGTTTTTAGCCGTCATAGACCGGCTGAGCCTGACGGCCGACTTTCGGGTCAGTTACCTGTCACTTCAGGCGCGAGTCTGGCGGTTGTTGCATGAGGCCGATGCTTCAGAGGACATGTGGGGGCGGATAATTCGCGGGAGCGGGCGCTTCGATCACCCGATGGCGGCATTCCGGGCGCTGGAGGCGCGTGCGGGTTTCTAAGCGAAGGAGGGCGCCTTGAACCCCGGGCGGGGTTCAAGGTTTTGCCGGTATCAGCGGCGACGGAACAACGGCAGCGGTTCGTCGGTGGCGGCCTGATAGGTCACCGAGAAGTCCTTGAGACCTTCAAGGGCTTCATACGGGTCTTTATCGGCGCGAATGGCAAAGGCGTCGAACCCGCAGCGGTGCATGTAAAAGAGCTGGTCGCGCAGCACATCGCCGATTGCCCGCAATTCGCCTTTGAAGCCATAGCGGTCACGCAGCAGACGTGCGTTGGAGTAGTTGCGCCCGTCGGTGAAGGCCGGGAAATTCAGGGCGATCACTTGGAACTGATCGACGTCTTCACCGATTTCCTCGGCTTCTTCATCGGCATCCAGCCACACGCCAAGACCGCCATCGCGGGCCTTGAGCATACGACTGTGTTCGCGCCACAGCTGCAGCGGGACGATCAGGTCATCGCAGTTGCTGATCTCGTCGATGTTGAAATCCTTGGGCAGCAAGTGCCAGGTTTCGTCGACGACCTCGTTGTTCTTAATGATTCGCTGCATAGACGCGTTCCTTGAAGAGGTCGATGCCAATACGCTGATAGGTGTCGATGAAGCGCTCGTCTTCGGTACGTTGCTCGATGTACACGTCGATCAGTTTCTCGATCACGTCAGGCATGGCTTCCTGGGCGAAGGACGGGCCGAGGATTTTGCCCAGGCTGGCGTCGCGGCTCGCGCTGCCACCGAGGGAGACCTGGTAGAACTCTTCGCCTTTCTTGTCCACCCCGAGGATGCCGATGTGGCCGACGTGGTGGTGACCACAGGCGTTCATGCAGCCGGAGATGTTCAGGTCCAGTTCGCCGATGTCGAACAGGTAGTCCAGGTCTTCGAAACGACGCTGGATCGACTCGGCGATCGGGATCGACTTGGCGTTGGCCAGCGAGCAGAAATCACCGCCAGGGCAGCAGATGATGTCGGTCAGCAAGCCGATGTTCGGCGTGGCAAAACCTTGCTCGCGCAACTCGCCCCACATCGCGAACAGTTGGGACTGTTCAACGTCGGCCAGGATGATGTTCTGCTCGTGGGACGTGCGCAGTTGACCGAAGCTGTAGCGATCGGCCAGGTCGGCCACCGCGTCGAGCTGCTTGTCGGTGATGTCGCCCGGCGCAACACCGGTCGGCTTCAGGGACAGGGTCACCGCCACATAACCCGGCTTTTTGTGGGCCAGGGTATTGCGGGTGCGCCAGCGGGCGAAGCCCGGGTGTTCTTTGTCGAGCTCGGCCAGTTGGGCCGCCTGGTTGTCCAGGGCCTTGTACTCCGGGTCGACGAAGTGTTTGGCGACGCGATGCACTTCGGCCTCGGTCAACGTGGTCTGGCCACCGCGCAGGTGTTCCATTTCCGCGTCGACTTTCTGGGCGAAGACTTCAGGCGTCAGGGCCTTGACCAGAATCTTGATCCGCGCCTTGTACTTGTTGTCACGACGGCCATAGCGGTTGTAGACCCGCAGGATGGCGTCGAGGTAGCTCAACAGGTCTTGCCACGGCAGGAATTCATTGATGAACGCGCCCACTACCGGTGTACGGCCGAGACCACCGCCCACCAGCACGCGGAAACCGAGTTCGCCGGCCGCGTTGTGCACCGGCTCGAGCCCGATGTCATGGACTTCGATGGCCGCACGGTCAGACGTCGAACCGTTGATAGCGATCTTGAACTTGCGCGGCAGGTAGGCGAATTCCGGGTGGAACGTGGTCCACTGGCGAACGATCTCGCACCAAGGGCGCGGGTCAATCAGCTCATCGGCAGCGACACCGGCGAACTGGTCGGTGGTGACGTTACGCAGGCAGTTGCCGCTGGTCTGGATCGCGTGCATCTGCACGGTGGCCAGCTCAGCGAGAATGTCCGGGATGTCTTCCAGCGCCGGCCAGTTGAACTGGACGTTCTGCCGTGTACTGATGTGGGCATAGCCCTTGTCATAGTCGCGGGCAATCTTGGCCATCATCCGCGTCTGGCGCGAAGTCAGTTGGCCGTAAGGCACCGCCACCCGCAACATCGGCGCGAAGCGTTGGATATAAAGCCCGTTTTGCAGGCGCAGGGGGCGGAATTCTTCTTCGCTCAGCTCACCTGCCAGATAGCGTCGGGTCTGATCACGGAACTGCTTGACGCGGTCCTCGATGATCCGCTGATCGTACTCGTCATATACGTACATATAAGTCCTGTTCTCAGGCTTGGGCCGGTCGGATCCCGTTGCGTTTTTTCGCCTGGAGGTCTCCGATGCTGCCTCGGCAATTCTGCGCGCACGGCCGCGCACTCCCTACGGAGCCGGGGCAAGATACCAGTTTGCAGTTATGCGCAAAAGTGATGTTTGAGTATATGTAAAGAACCAAAACGACTAACGAGATCCGTTATGGATAAACCCGTATTTGTCGTGAGGGCAATCGTCGTCTTTACTGTGGTCGAGTCTTTATGCAATCACCGATAAAACCGACAAGAGGCGATGCAATGAGCAACCCTACCAAAGCGACAAAACCTGATAGCACGGTCGATGCTTGGGCGATTCTGTTCCTGATCATTCTGGTCGTGGGCACTGCGGTATTTTGGGTCAGCCATCAATAACCGACCCCGTCCGGGCCCGGTTCCGACGATTGTCGGACAAAAACCGGAATAAACGCCGTTTGCCGTGACTTCGCTGGCTATAATGCGCGGCGAAAATTTCCGGGGGCTCGGGCGTTAATGTTGAAGTTTGTCTACACCTTCCTGCTGATGCTTGGCGCGGCTTGGGGCCCTGTCGCGCATGCAGAGTCGGTGTTGTTTCTCAATCCGGGCAAGACGGATGAGGCCTTCTGGATCAGCTATTCGCAATTCATGCAGGCGGCCGCCAAGGATCTGCGCATTGATCTGCGAATTCTGTATTCCCAACGCATGCCCGAGCTTACCGTGGCGCAAGCCCGCCTGGCCCTGCAAGGTCCCGATCGTCCGGACTATCTGGTGTTCGTCAACGAACAGTATGTCGCTCCACAGATTCTGCGCCTGGCTCAAGGCAGCGGGGTGAAGCTGTTTACGGTCAACGCTTCGCTGACCGCCAATCAGCTGAGCCTGCTGGGCGAGCGTTCCGATCGATTGGGCAGCCTGGTGCCGAACGATGAGGAGGGCGGCTACCTGATGCTCAAGGAGCTGATTCGCCAGCATCCACCCGTGGCGCCTGGGCAGGTCATCGAATTACTGGCGTTTTCCGGCCTGAAGATCACGCCGTCGTCGCAACTGCGCGAACAAGGCATGCTGCGCGCCTTGGCCGAGCACCCGCAAGTGCGCTTGCGCCAAGTGGTTTACGGTGGCTGGAGCCGCGGAAGGGCCTATGAGCAGGCCAAGTTGTTGTTCCGGCGTTACCCGAATGTCTCGTTGGTGTGGTCTGCCAATGACGAAATGGCGTTTGGCGCCATGCAAGCCTATTCGGAGACGGGTGGCGTGCCCGGCAAAGATGCCTTGTTCAGCGGGGTGAACACGTCGCCCGCTGCATTGCAGGCGATGATCGACGGTCGCCTGAGCGTGTTGGTGGGCGGGCACTTCACATTGGGCGGTTGGGCGCTGGTGGAGTTGCATGACGTGGAAATGGGCGTGGATCTGGACCAGTACGGCGGGCGCGACCGGTTGATTCCGGTATTGCAACTGATCGACAAGGCCCACGCCAAGCGGTTGCTGGCCATGGGCGCATCACCGGATTACGGGGTGAATTTCCGTCGTCTGTCGGCCAAGGGCCGGCCGACCTCCTATCGCTATCCGTTCAGCTTGCAAACCCTGATGCGCTAACGCCCCGCCAGATGCACCACCAGTTGCACGATGCCGAACAGCGTCAATGCAAACACCGCCGTGAACAGAATCCCCAGAATCACGAAATGACTCGGCTTGCCGTGGGTGAAGTCCCGCGCCCGATTCTTCCCGCTCTGCACACCGAACGCCGCCGCCATGACGCTTTGCAGCATCTGCCAGAAGGTCGGTGGCTTGTTGTCGACTGGATCGTCCATAAACCCCTCGTCATCAATGTGTGAAGAGTAAGCATAGACAATCCGCGGCATGCACAAAGCAAATGTGGGAGCGAGCTTGCTAGCGAAGGGGTCGTAGCATTCAACATCTTCGTTGAACGTTATAACGCCATCGCGAGCAGGCTCGCTCCCACACTTGATCGGGTTGATCCACACGTTTGTGAACGACCCAAAACAACTGTGGGAGAGAGCTTGCTAGCGAAGGGGTCGTAACATTCAACATCTTCGTTGACTGTCACATCGCAATCGCGAGCAGGCTCACTCCCACACTTGATCGGGTTGATCCACACGTTTGTGAACGACCCAAAACAACTGTGGGAGCTAGCCTGCTAGCGAAGGGGTCGTAACATTCAACATTTTCGTTGACTGTCACATCGCCATCGCGAGCAGGCTCGCTCCCACACTCGATCGGGTTGATCCGCACGTTTGTGAACGACCCAAAACAACTGTGCGAGCTAGCCTGCTAGCGAAGGGGTCGTAACATTCAACATTTTCGTTGACTGTCACATCGCTATCGCGAGCAGGCTCGCTCCCACACTTGATCGGGTTGATCCACACGTTTGTGAACGACCCAAAACAACTGTGGGAGCTAGCCTGCTAGCGAATTGGCCATAACATTCAACATCTTCGTTGAACGTTATAACGCCATCGCGAGCAGGCTCGCTCCCACACTTGATCGGGTTGATCCACACGTTTGTGAACGACCCAAAACAACTGTGGGAGCTAGCCTGCTAGCGAAGGGGTCGTAGCATTCAACATCTTCGTTGACTGTCACATCGCCTTCGCGAGCAGGCTCGCTCCCACAGGGGCCTCATCTGGCCACAATATTGTGGCCAGGCGCCTGGGTTAGTTGTCGTAACCGAGGTTAGGCGCCAGCCAGCGTTCGGTCACGCTCAGTTCCTGCCCTTTGCGCGATGTGTAGCTCTGCACCTGGTCCTTGTCGATTTTGCCCACCGCAAAATATTGCGCCTGCGGATGAGCGAAGTACCAGCCGCTGACCGCTGCCGCCGGGAACATCGCATAGTGCTCGGTGAGGAACACGCCGCTGCGGCCGGCCTGCATTTCGCTGGCCTCGGGGTCGAGCAAGGCAAACAGGGTGCTTTTCTCGGTGTGATCCGGGCAGGCCGGGTAGCCCGGGGCAGGGCGGATGCCGGTGTATTGCTCTTTGATCAGCGCCTCGTTGTCGAGCGTCTCGTCCTTGGCGTAACCCCAGTGTTCTTTTCGCACCTGCTGGTGCAGCCACTCGGCACACGCCTCGGCCAGTCGGTCGGCCAGTGCCTTGACCATGATCGAGTTGTAATCATCGCCGGCGTCTTGATAAGCCTTGGCCACTTCTTCGGCGCCGATCCCGGCCGTGGTGATGAATCCACCCACGTAGTCGGTGATTTCGCTGTCCTTCGGCGCGACGAAGTCGGCGAGGGAGAAGTTCGGCTTGCCATCGGTCTTGATGATCTGCTGGCGCAAGTGATGCAGCTTGGCAATCGGCTTGCCGTCATCGCCGTAGACTTCGATGTCATCCTCACGCACCTGGTTGGCCGGCCAGAAGCCAAACACCGCACGGGCACTGATGAGTTTCTCGTCGATCAACTTGGCGAGCATTTCCTGAGCATCGGCATACAACGCGGTAGCGGCTTCACCGACCACTTCGTCCTGGAGGATGCGCGGGAACTTGCCGGCCAGGTCCCAGGAGATAAAGAACGGCGTCCAGTCGATGTATTCGGCCAGAACCTTGAGGTCGATGTTGTCCAGCACCCTGGAACCGGTAAAGGTCGGTTTGACCGGCACATAAGTGCTCCAGTCGAACTGCGGCTTCTTGGCGATGGCGGCCGGGTAGCTCAGGCGTTCGGTGCGGGCGCTGCGATTGGCGGTGCGCTCGCGAACGTCGATGTATTCCAGGCGAGTCTTTTCGACGAACGCCGGTTTCAACTCCTTGGACAGCAACTGCGTCGCCACGCCCACGGCGCGGGAGGCGTCGGTGACGTAGATCACCGCATCGTTGCTGTACTTCGGTTCGATCTTGACCGCCGTGTGCGCCTTGGAGGTGGTCGCGCCACCGATCATCAGCGGCAGATGGAAATCCTGACGCTGCATCTCGCGGGCCACGTGGACCATTTCATCCAGCGAAGGCGTGATCAGACCGGACAGGCCGATGATGTCGCACTTCTGCTCCTTGGCCACTTGCAGGATCTTCTCCGCCGGGACCATCACGCCGAGGTCGACGATGTCGTAGCCGTTACAGCCGAGCACCACACCGACGATGTTCTTGCCGATGTCGTGCACGTCGCCTTTCACCGTGGCCATCAGGATCTTGCCCTTGGCTTCCGGCTTGTCGCCTTTTTCCAGTTCGATGAACGGGATCAAGTGGGCCACGGCCTGTTTCATCACACGGGCGGATTTCACCACTTGCGGCAGGAACATTTTGCCGGCGCCGAACAGGTCGCCCACGATGTTCATGCCGGACATCAGCGGGCCTTCGATCACTTCGATCGGGCGGGCGAACGACTGGCGCGATTCTTCGGTGTCTTCCACGATGTGCGTGGTGATGCCCTTGACCAGCGCATGCTCCAGACGCTTGTTGACGTCCCAGTTGCGCCACTCTTCGGTCTCGGCTTCCTTGACGCTGCCGTCGCCCTTGTATTTGTCGGCGATGGCGAGGAGGGCGTCAGTGCCGTTCGGCGTGCGGTTGAGCACCACGTCTTCGACCGCGTCGCGCAGCTCGGCCGGGATCTGGTCGTAGATCTCCAGCTGACCGGCGTTGACGATACCCATGGTCAGGCCGTTGCGGATCGCATACAGCAGGAACACCGAGTGGATCGCCTCGCGCACCGGGTTGTTGCCGCGGAACGAGAACGACACGTTGGACACGCCGCCCGAGGTCAGCGCGTAGGGCAGTTCGTCGCGGATGTAGGCGCAGGCGTTGATGAAGTCCACAGCGTAGTTGTTGTGTTCTTCGATGCCGGTGGCCACGGCGAAGATGTTCGGGTCGAAAATGATGTCTTCCGGCGGGAAGCCGACTTCGTTGACCAGAATGTCGTAGGAGCGTTTGCAGATCTCTTTCTTGCGCGCTTCGGTGTCGGCCTGGCCGGCTTCGTCGAACGCCATCACGACCACGGCGGCGCCATAGCGCTTGCACAGTTTGGCGTGGTGAATGAACTGCTCGACGCCTTCTTTCATGCTGATCGAGTTGACGATGCCCTTGCCCTGAATGCACTTGAGGCCGGCTTCGATCACTTCCCACTTCGAGGAGTCGATCATGATCGGCACACGGGAGATGTCCGGTTCACCGGCAATCAGATTGAGGAAGGTCACCATGGCCTTCTTCGAATCGAGCATCCCTTCATCCATGTTGATGTCGATGATCTGGGCACCGGCTTCAACCTGTTGCAGGGCCACTTCCAGCGCTTCGGTGTAGTTGTCTTCACGGATCAGGCGGGCGAATTTCGCCGAGCCGGTGATGTTGGTGCGCTCGCCGACGTTGACGAACAGCGAACTGCGATCGATGGTGAACGGCTCCAGGCCCGAGAGGCGGCAAGCCTTCGGGATTTCCGGAATGACACGTGGTGCATAACCGGCCACGGCTTTGGCGATGGCTTCGATGTGGCCCGGCGTGGTGCCGCAGCAGCCGCCGACGATGTTGAGGAAGCCGCTCTGGGCGAATTCTTCGATGACCTTGGCGGTTTCCGCTGGCAGCTCATCGTACTCGCCGAATTCGTTCGGCAGGCCGGCGTTCGGGTGTGCCGAAACGTGGGTGCCAGCCTTGTTTGACAGTTCTTCCAGGTACGGGCGCAATTCTTTGGCACCGAGGGCGCAGTTCAGGCCGACCGAGATTGGCTTGGCGTGGGCGACCGAGTTCCAGAACGCTTCGGTGGTCTGGCCGGACAGGGTTCGGCCGGAGGCGTCGGTAATGGTGCCGGAAATCATGATCGGCAGTTCGATACCCAACTCTTCAAACACACCCTGCACGGCGAAGATCGCGGCTTTGGCGTTCAGCGTGTCGAAAATGGTTTCGATCAGGATCAGGTCGGCGCCGCCTTCGATCAGGCCTTTGGTGGCCTCGGTGTAGTTTTCCACCAATTCATCGAAGGTCACGTTGCGGTAGCCGGGGTTGTTCACGTCCGGTGACAGCGAGCAGGTGCGGCTGGTCGGCCCGATCACGCCAGCGACGAAGCGCGGCTTGTCCGGCGTTTCCAGGGTCTTTGCGTCGGCCACCTTGCGTGCCAGGCGCGCGCCTTCTACGTTTAACTCATATGCCAGGCCTTGCATGCCGTAGTCGGCCAGGGAAACCTGGGTGGCGTTGAACGTGTTGGTCTCCAGAATATCGGCGCCGGCATCCAGGTAGGCTTTCTCGATCGACCCGATCACGTCCGGGCGCGTCAACACCAAGAGGTCGTTGTTACCTTTGACGTCGCTTGGCCAGTCAGCAAAGCGTTTGCCCCGGTAATCCTGCTCTTCGAGCTTGTAGCTCTGGATCATCGTGCCCATGCCGCCATCGAGAATCAGGATGCGCTCTTTGAGGGCGTGCTTGAGAGCTTGAAGGCGAACGCTGCGATCGGACATTGGGACTACTCGAAAAGACCATGACGAAGGGCCGGGATAATAGCAAACCTGTGCGCTTTTAGAGCATGCTCCGGTTTTGCATGAATATCGCTCATGTTGGTGAGGGGGCGAGACCGGTAGAATCGCGGCGTTTTTTCAGGATCAGGACCAGGGACATGTCGTATCGCGTCATCACCAGCATCTTTATGCTGCTTATAAGCTGGGATGCCGCTGCGCAGGGTCCGGCGATTTCCTACACGCGTGACATTCAACCGATCTTTACCGAAAAGTGCGTGGCCTGCCATGCCTGCTACGACTCCGCCTGTCAGCTCAATCTGGGCAGCGGCGAAGGGGCGGCGCGTGGCGGGACCAAATCCCCGGTTTACGACGGCGAACGCAGTCAGGCCGCGGCGCCGACCCGGTTGTTTTATGACGCTTTCGGCAAGCGTGCCTGGCAGCAGAAAGGCTTCTATTCGGTACTCGACGCCCAAGGCAGCCAGGCGGCGTTGATGACGCGAATGCTGGAGCTGGGCCACACAACCCCGCTGCAACCCAACGCCAGGTTGCCGGAAGACATCGTCCTGGGCCTCAACCGGGAAAACATGTGCGCCATGCCGGCGGAGTTCGACGGCTACGCCAGTACCCACCCGAAAGAAGGCATGCCGCTGGCCGTCACCGGCCTGACCGACCAGCAATACCAGACGCTCCAGCGCTGGCTGGCTTCGGGTGCGCCTATCGATGAGCAAGGCCTGGTCCCGAGCGCGAAAGAGGCCATGCAGGTGGTGCAGTGGGAAAACCTGCTCAACGCCCCGGGTGCCCGGGAAAGTCTGGTCGGTCGCTGGTTATTCGAGCATTGGTATATCGCCCATATTTACTTCAAGGACGGTGAGCCGGGGCATTTCTTCCAATGGGTCCGTTCACGCACCCCGACGGGGCAGCCGATCGACCTGATCGATACGCGCCGGCCGAATGATGATCCGGGCACTCGGATTTATTACCGTTTGTGGCCGGTGCAGGGTGTGATCGTGCACAAGACCCACATCACTTATCCGCTGAGCGCGTCGAAGATGGCGCGGATCAAAACACTCTTTTACAGCGGCAACTGGCAGGTCGATGCCTTGCCGGGATACGGGCCGGAGCGCCGGGCCAATCCGTTCAGTACGTTTGAAGCGATCCCGGCTCAGGCGCGTTATCAGTTCATGCTCGATAACGCCGAGTACTTCGTCCGTACCTTCATTCGCGGTCCGGTCTGCCGTGGCCAGATCGCCACGGACGTGATTCGTGACAACTTCTGGGCATTGTTCCAGGCGCCGGAACATGACCTCTACATCACCGACCCGAACTACCGCGGCCAGGCCACGCCGTTGTTGGCGATGCCGGGACAAAACGACGATGTCGGCAGCGTCCTGAGCCTGTGGCATGACTACCGCGACAAGCGCAACGAGTACGAAGCGCTACGCCGGGACAACTACGCCGATCTGCCGGCGCCGAGCTGGTCGACCCTGTGGGCAGGCAACGACAACGCGTTGCTGAGCATCTTTCGGCATTTCGACAGCGCATCGGTGAACAAGGGCCTGATCGGCGACGTGCCGCAAACCATCTGGCTGTTTGACTATCCGCTGCTGGAACGCACGTATTATCAGTTGGTGGTCAACTTCGACGTGTTCGGCAACGTGTCTCACCAGGCCCAGACACGCTTGTACTTCGACCTGATCCGCAACGGCGCCGAGCAGAATTTCCTGCGCCTGATGCCGGCCGATTCGCGGGACGATTACCTTGATGATTGGTATCAAAGCGGTGGCAAGTTCAAAATGTGGCTGGATTACGAGTCCATAGACAATGACACGCCGACGGCCCTGAAGCTGGATGAAAAGGACCCCAAGCGCGACTTCGCGATGCAACTGCTGGCCCGTTATGGCGAGCTCGATGCCAAGCCTGATCCGATCAACCGTTGCGACGGCGCTTACTGTTCGCGACCGAACATCGACCCGGCGTTGCAGAGTGCCGAGCAAGCCTTGAGTCGCCTGACGTCACGCCCGGCGGCCGGTTTGAATGTCATCAATCAATTGCCGGAAGCGACGGTGCTGCGCATCGAGACGGCGAGCGGCAAGCGCGAGGTCTACAGCCTGCTGCGCAATCGGGCCCACAGCAATGTGGCCTTCCTGCTCGGCGAATCGCTGCGCTATCAGCCTGGGCTCGACACCTTGACCATTTTCCCGGGCGTGCTCAGCAGCTACCCCAACTTCATGTTCAACATACCCGCCGACCAGGTGCCGGCGTTCGTCGATGCGATGGAAAACGCCAAGGATGCGCACCGCTTCGAGAAAATCGTCGAACGCTGGGGCATTCGCCGCAGCCATCCGCAGTTCTGGTTCTACTTCCATGACCTGAGTCGCTACATCCACGAAACCGAGCCGGTGGAAGAGGGCGTGCTGGATATGAACCGGTACGAGAATCTTTGATCGACCTTTGACTGCTGGTCGGTGTCGGACTCAATAGGCACCGCCATTCCCCTGTAGGAGCGAAGCTTGCTCGCGAAGAGGCCGGTACATTCAACATCATTGTTGGCCGGTCGATCGCCTTCGCGAGCAAGCTTCGCTTCTACAGGGGGCTGCGGTGATGTGTGAAGTGCGATCGGAGGGGCGCCGATGTTGATTTCAGTACAGGCACTGCGCGCCGTCGCGGCATGGACGGTGGTCTGCCACCATTTCATGCAGATATTCTTCGACTTCAAGGCCCGTGGTCCCGTGGGTCAGATGTTCATCGACAAGGGCGCGGTGGGCGTTGATATCTTTTTCGTCATCAGTGGCCTGGTGATCTTCCTGTCCACCGAAGGGAAATCGCTGCCACCTGCACGGTTTCTCCTGTATCGACTGTTTCGCATCGTTCCGGCGTACTGGCTGTACACGGTGCTGATGGCGCTGGTGGTCGTGTTCGCACAGCCTGTGTTGCCGGATCAGACGGTCGACTGGTCACATGTCCTGCTGTCGCTGTTATTCATTCCCACGCAAAACCCCGGTGGCTACGGCATCTATCCGACCCTCAATGTCGGCTGGACGCTGAATTACGAAATGCTGTTCTACGTGCTGTTCGCCTGGGCATTGCTGTTCCGTTTGCAGGTTCGGCTGCTGATCGTCGCGGCGTTGCTGTTTGCGGTGTGCCAGGCGTGGACCGGTTATGGCTGGATCAGCGAGTTCTACCGCTCGGACATTGTTTATGAGTTTCTGCTGGGGATCGCCATCGGCATGATCTACCGGCGCGGCTGGATCAAGCCCGGTGTCTGGCTGCCCTTGCTGGGGATTGGCGGCGCGTTGCTGGCGATTTATAACCTGGCACCGCAGCCACGCTTCCTGGCCTGGGGCGTGCCCGGTGCGGTGTTGGTGATGGCGTGCATGGCGCTGGAACGCTTTTTCGAGAACACCCGTCTGTTCAAGGTGCTTGGCGATTGTTCCTATTCGGTTTACCTGATGCATGTGCTGGTGCTGTCTGTCGGCGGATATGTCGCGCAGCGTTATGGGGTAAATCCCTACGTGATGTTCGCCGTTTGTGTGGTGACCATCGGCGTGGCTTCCTGGGCAAGTTACGAATATGTAGAAAAATGCAGCTATCGGTGGCTTAAAGAGTGGATCGACGGCGAACCGGCAAGCAACGCTGTTCCGGCTCTTTCCCGACAAAAATACTAGGACTTTGTACGGCGCGATGATTGGCGTAAACTGCGCCCAAGCCTGCGAGGAGTTTCCATGACCGCTATTACCATCACCGACGCCGCACACGATTATCTGGCTGATCTGCTCTCCAAGCAGAACACCCCGGGCATCGGCATCCGCGTCTTTATCACCCAGCCTGGCACCCAGTACGCCGAAACCTGCATTGCGTACTGCAAGCCGGGCGAAGAGAAACCTGAAGACACCGCGCTGGGGCTCAAAAGCTTCACCGCTTACATCGATTCGTTCAGCGAAGCTTTCCTGGACGACGCGGTCGTCGACTACGCTACCGACCGCATGGGCGGCCAACTGACGATCAAGGCGCCCAACGCCAAAGTGCCGATGGTCAACGCTGACAGCCCGGTCAACGAGCGTATCAACTACTACCTGCAAACCGAGATCAATCCGGGGCTGGCCAGCCACGGCGGTCAGGTCAGCTTGATTGATGTGGTCGAAGACGGCATCGCCGTATTGAAATTCGGCGGCGGTTGCCAGGGCTGCGGCCAGGCAGACGTCACCCTTCGCGAAGGCATCGAGCGCACCTTGCTCGAGCGCATTCCCGAGCTCAAGGGTGTACGCGATGTAACTGACCACACGCAGAAAGAAAACGCCTACTACTAAGTAAGGTGTTCGCTGCGAAATGAAAAAACGGCACCCGTGAGTGCCGTTTTTTATGGGTGAAATTCACTGGCCCCATCGCGAGCAGGCTCGCTCCCACAGGGGGCTATCATTGGATACCCAATGGGAGGACCCTATGGCCTGTAGAGATGTGCATGTCCGGCGCGATACAGCGATGACTCACTGAACTGATCACTGCCCAACACCCGACCCACCAGAATCAACGCCGTGCGGCGAAATCCCTTGGCTTCAACCTTCGCGGCAATGTCCGCAATCGTCCCCACCACCCAATCCTGATCCGGCCAGGTCGCGCGGTGAATCACCGCAATCGGGCAGTCGGCGCCGTAATGTGGTAGCAACTCCGCCAGGATCTTCTCCAGATGACTGACCCCCAAATGAATCGCCATGGTCGCCCCGTGCTGGGCCAGGCTCCCCAGTTCTTCACCGGCCGGCATCACGGTTTTGTCGGCGTAGCGGGTCAGAATCACACTCTGTGAAATGTCGGGCAGGGTCAGTTCAGCCCCCAAAAGCGCCGCACACGCGGCAGTCGCCGTGACCCCCGGGATGATTTCAAACGCAATCCCGAGTTCACGCAGACAGCGAATCTGCTCGCCAATCGCGCCGTAAAGACTCGGATCACCGGAATGCACCCGCGCCACGTCCTGGCCGTTGGCATGGGCGGTCTTGATCAGTTCAATGATTTGCTCCAGGTGCAATTCGGCGCTGTTGACCACCTGTTCGGCACCATGGCCTTCGAGCACGGCGGCGGGCACCAAAGAGCCTGCATAGATGATCACCGGGCAACTGCGAATCAGCCGTTGGCCTTTGACGGTGATCAGTTCCGGGTCACCGGGACCTGCGCCAATGAAGTAGACGGTCATCGTCCGTTCCTTTGAATAAAAGAGTCTGTCAGAAAAGGGGCTTGGGCAAGGCTTCAGATGAAGATTGCTCATGATCGAAGGCGGGGATTATCGGGGATCTTACGCAACGCAGGCCAATGCCAGGGTGGCCTGGGCATATTTTTGTCGCGAAATCAGCAGTTTTGCCGGGGCCTGGGCCAAGTGTTCGGCGAGGGCCAGGGCGGCACTTTCCGCCACGCCGTAGCAGCCGGTGCGTTCGAACGCGATGTCCGAATGATGGCTGAGTTGCGGTTTGTAACCTTCCAGTTGCTCACTGCTGAAATACATCAGCGGTAACGCCAGTTGTTCGGCGAGTTCGACCAGGCCAGGCTCATCACGCTTCAGGTCGATACTGGCCAGGGCCTTGATCTGGTGAAGTCCGATTTGATGAGCCTGCAATGCCTGATCGATCAACGCCCGCAGCGTGCTGGCGGGGCAGCCGCGCTGGCAGCCCAGGCCGACGACTAAAGTCGGCGCTGTGCGAGGATCAATCATGCGTGGTATTGGCCATCGCTTTTGCGGCGGAACAACCAGGCGCTGATCAGGCCCAGGGCCAGCCAGAACGCGACGTTGGTCAGCTGCGACGCGATTTTGAACTGCGCTTCCAGCGCTTGCGGAGCGAGCATCGAGTGCACTTCCGGTTGCGGCGCGCCGATCACGTGCGGAACGGCGAGAATCGCCACGCCAAGGATCTTCATCAGCCAGTGACGGCTGAACACGATCAAGGCGATGCCGACCGCCGTGGAGGCGGCTGTACTGATCCACCAGAGTTGCCGTTGCGCCAGATCAGCTGCGGCAGTGCCCGGCAGTTCAGGCGGCAGGCCGAGGGTCGGGGCCAGCACGAAGGTCGCGTAACCGGCCAGGCCCCAAAGCAAGCCCTGGGAGGTTTTGGTCGGTGCACGCAAGGTGTAGAGGCCAGCGAGCATCAGGGCGAAACCGACGGCGACCACCAGGTTACCGCCCGTGGTCGACAGCACGCGCTGCCAACCGTCTTCCGGTTCCCAGGCTTCGGCGTCGTGAGTGTGAGCGGCGGCACCGGCGGCGTGTTCGTGAACTTCAACAGCGACCGGCTCGGATTTTTCGTAGGTTTCGGCCTGCAGAATCAGCGGCGAGACACAGAAACTTTGCAGCAGGGTCAGCAGCAGGGCGGCCAGCAGCCCTGTGAAACCTGCGGTTTGCGCAATACGCTTGATCATGTCAGCAGGTCTCAATGGCACGGGAAGGCAGAGCTGTGACGGGTGTCGTGCGCGGCATTGTGCACCGCTTCGATGTGCGAGAACCCAGCGAAATACACAAGGCACGCGCCAAGGATCGACGCACACACGGCGGCGGTCAGGCGTTGGCTCAGGGTTGTGGTGGTACTGGCGGTGCTGTGGTCGGTGCTGCTGATGATCGACATGGCGCATCCCTCTGGTCTGTCAGCGGGTGAATAGAGCGCATGGAAGACCCCTGCGAGTCGGGCGCGCAGAGGTTCAAACAGCGCCCGCCCACCGCGGGTTTGTTATTCAGTGACGTAAAGGTCACTTTGTGTTGCGGGCCGGTCTCCGGGCTCACGAGGGGTCAAGGCTTGCGCCTGAACCTGCAAGCATCACCTTCCCATGCCGAACTGCTGGCACAGTGGATCTGACGCTTCGCTCGCTTACCGTTGCGGGGGCAGCACCGGACTGACATGGCTTGGAGTAAAGCACATGATTCACCGGTTTCCCGTTTCACCCTGTGAAGGGCACCCGTAACAAGGCGTGT
This sequence comes from Pseudomonas sp. PS02303, assembly GCF_029959925.1. Taxonomy (NCBI): domain Bacteria; kingdom Pseudomonadati; phylum Pseudomonadota; class Gammaproteobacteria; order Pseudomonadales; family Pseudomonadaceae; genus Pseudomonas; species Pseudomonas sp. PS02303. Next base: position 121 of record NZ_JASCOM010000027.1, on the reverse strand, counting down.
AGGAGAGCATGGGCGGGGGTTTGACGTCAATTGGCATGGGTTCTCATTCGATAGCCAGGTGAATTCTTCGCGGGCACGCCTCGCTCCTGTAAACGCACCGCTGTCCCGCAGGAGCGAGGCG
>NZ_JASCOM010000279.1:0-7399 GCF_029959925.1 Pseudomonas sp. PS02303 | reverse complement strand
CGATTGCGGTCTGACATTCAACATTGATGTTGACTGATACACCGCCATCGCGAGCAGGCTCACTCCTACAGGGATCGGGGGTGTTTGGGAGGGGGTGTTTAGTTCTGTTTAAGGTTACTTCCTGAAAGCTACAGCGCCTTGCGCCGTCGCCTACAACAACGTCAGAATCCGCTGGCTTGTGCGCCTGGGGGCCTGTCGGTAACTTGGTCCTGTCACTGATTTCCAGTGATCGGGTTTAGTAGCCCGGCCTTTCCAATCCGGACGTACATGCGACATATAGTCAGGCATTCGCCTGCACTTAATGGTAGCTGTGCGCATGGCGTCCTCGGACGCGCCGGTTTTGGATTGGTGGCCGGTCTACTAACTTGCGCACAGCTGCCACCCTTCCGTTTAGTAGCGAGACAGGTTGCGGCTCTATTAACAGGAGTACCAATCCAATGTTCAAGATCACACCAAATCCCCCGGAAACCGACGACGTCTCCCCCTACGAAACCCCAGACTCCAAAAAACTCAACGAAGCCGCCGACCGCGCCCTCGATTTCTACCTCAAACCGGTCATTCCCAAAGACACCCCACGCAAACCCAGCACCATCTACACCATCGCCCTCGACATCGATCAAGAAACCCTGCTGGCCAACGCCTGTGAATCCCTGGCGTCAGCGAGCGTGATGCTGAGTGATTTCGCCGGGTTGCTGGAAGGCCCGCAGCGCAACACCGTGCTGGGCATTCAGCAGTCCGTCATGCTGGGTGAACTGGCGGTGAACCGGATGCTGGATAACTTCGTTCCATCGACATAACTCGACTGGAGTGAGGCGCTTTTGTGGCGAGGGAGCTTGCTCCCGCTCGGCTGCGCAGCAGTCGTAAAACCGGCCAATGTGGCTTGCCTGATACACCGCATGCGCAGGATTGGGGCCGCTTCGCAGCCCAGCGGGAGCAAGCTCCCTCGCCACAGGGTTTTGTCCCACAGTTGGATTTGGGGGTTACAGGAGGTTCGGAGTGGGCACCGGATCGATCTGTGCCCAATGCGAAGTGTCTTCGCGGTGGGCCTGCAAATACGGCAACACCGCCGCCAGCAACGGCGCCTTGAACGCTTCCTGGAATCGATGCGCCAACCCCGGAATCAGCTTCAACTGACTGCCACGAATGTGCGCCGCCAAGTGCACGCCATGCATCACCGGCAACAGCGGATCCGCCGTGCCGTGAACCACCAGCGTCGGCACGCGCAATTGGTTAAGCAGCGCCACACGACTGCGCTCGGCGAGGATCGCCATGATCTGGCGCTTCACGCCCTCCGGGTTGAACGCCCGGTCATAGGACAACGCCGCCTGATGCAGCAACGCTTGCCGATCATCACTGACGGTCGGGCTGCCCAGCGCTGCCAGCAAATCGGCCTGCTGTTCCAGCGCCACTTCGCGATTCGGCGCGCTGCGCCGCGACAACAGCTGCACCAACGCCGCACTCGGCGCCGGCAAGCCTTCGGCCCCGGAACTGGTCATGATCAGGGTCAGGCTCTCGACCCGTTGCGGCGCCATCGCCGCCATGTGCTGGGCAATCATCCCGCCCATGCTCGCGCCCAAGACGTGAAACTGCTCAACCTTCAACGCATCCATCAGGCCAAAGGCGTCGTCCGCCATGTCGGTCAGGGTGTACGGCGCCGCCACCGGCAGACCGAGTTTGTAGCGCAGCACTTCGAAGGTCAGGTTGGCGTCGGCGGGCGTTTGCCGCCAGGTCGAGAGGCCGACGTCGCGATTGTCATAACGAATCACCCTAAAACCCTGCTGACACAGCGCGACCACCACCTCGTCAGGCCAGTGAATCAACTGCCCGCCCAGGCCCATCACCAGCAACAACGCCGGGTCGGACGCACGGCCGATGCTCTGGTACGCCAGGCTCACCTGCGCCAGATCGGCCTGTTGGATGGGAACATTGACATCGCAACGAGACGCCGCCAACGACGGCAGGCCAAACAACAGCAAGGCCAGAAAAATGAATGCACGCATGAAAAAACACCGAAACGCAGAACCCCAGTAGAGCGCGAGTCTGATGAAGTTTGATCAAGCGCGCTGCCACAGTTACGTGACAGTTTGATGAAGATTGCCGAGCGGTCGTATCCGTCCCCTCCCCGGGTAAGGGGCTTGACGCGATGACCTAGGGAATTGCGAGCCTCAGAACGTGTGAAAACATCAACGGGGTGACGCCAGCGGTGCTTTTAACCGAGTAATTGATCAAGACTGTACGGCCCCGATTTTCATCAAACCAGCTTTGCGCAATGGTGAACCTATTGGCTACGTTTGAATTCACCGCTTGCCACTCCGTCTCGCGCGTGACGCTTCCCGTCCAGCGAACCCGGACTTGATATCCAGCGTCACCACCAAAATTCACCGTGACCGTACTACTGGAAATAGTGGGTTCCGGCAATATGAGCGTTTGGGGCTCTATAAAAAGTGTCAACTTCTTCGATTCCTCCGTTGCGCCTCCAGGCACCTCTTTCACGGAGTAATTTACTTCTACGGATAACCCGATATTGTCCAGCACCTCTAATTTTGGAATTCTTACTATTCTTTCCCCGGGCGGGTCACCGACTTCAATAACGGGACTGTTGTACCTGACCCTGCCATTCCACCGAACCATCAGCGAATTAATACCCGCCATACCTGGGTAGTGAGGGATGACAACATCCAGACCACTATCATTATAAATATCACTGATCCTTAGACGCTCACCCGCGGCGTCATAGGTTTTTGGCACAGAAGGTTTTTCCCTTTCTGGATCCGGAATTTCAGGCAGCACCGCCTGATCGCTTGAAAAATACTCGAACTTGGCCTTGGCTGAATAGCTTGCCGGCAAGGTCAGGCGAATAATCGGCACCACAAGCCCTGAGGTTTTATCAAAGTATTTTTTCTGGTCTATTTTTGCGTTTTCCACGCCCGCGCCAACATAAAAAAAAGCCTGGATGGGGATCTTTTTTGGATCTGATTCCGGCCAAGCCTTAATTCTAAGTTCATTGTGATCCGCAATCGCCTGTTGTGGAATCAGTTGTGCTCGTAATCGGATACCCTCGTTGAAAGCGGTCACGGCTTCGGCATTCAAGTCGGATGTCACCATGAGCGAACAGGAGTAAGCATTGGGCCTGGCACTTCCAGCCGGGGTCCGATAATGTGCGAGCCATTGTTCCGCAGTAACAACCCCTTGTTCTCGACAAGGTCTACTGGCCTCGGGATATGGATAAGTAACAATACTGTCTCGACAGCCAAATTTACCTGGAGCATTCCTGTAAAACGTTGCGCCATCCAAAGGGTAATAGCATTTTACCTCTAACTTCAACTTGTCCGCAGGCATGCCAATGACAGGAAAAAATATAAAACCATTAGTACCCCGCCAAGGCGTCCCTGAAAAATTCGAGTCCGCCCTCAAGTAAGAAAATGATACAGCGTCCGTCGTTCTCGAAAAATCACTATGTTCCCACGGATCATAATTAGCACTGGTCTTGGTTATTCTTAATATCACACCCGTACAAAGAAATGCAGGCGAAGTTGTGGTTCCACAATTGGCACGATTATCATTGTATCGATGAGTCAGATTTTCAGCCACGCTCTCTCCCGACCGATCACGGGAGCGTTCAATATGCCCCATCGTCCAATCAGTAGATTGCCCTGTACATCCAAACAAAAGCACGCAATTTATAGCGAGCAGCCATAATGACGGTTTAACTACTCCGCGGAGCTTTCTACAAACATACAAATATAGCCATCTCATTCCGATATCTCTAAGCTCCCGAGTTGTTTGTCAGTAGACGTAATAACCCTGACTACGCCAACTGTCAGATCTGACAGGTTTTTCTCGAGAAGCTAGATCAATTCAAAATAGATTCAACAACACTTATAACCAATACGTGGCATCGTATTGGACAACCGAGTGGGCCCTATAAGAAACCCGCTGCCATTGCGGTTCAGCGGGTTTGGTTTTTTAGTGCGCCTGATGAACTCAGAATTTATGCCAGTACGTTACGCAACTGCCTTGCCGCCGCCACCATATTGACCAACGCCGCCTCGGTCTCCGGCCACGCCCGGGTCTTCAGACCGCAATCCGGGTTCACCCACAATCGCTCGGCCGGAATGCGCTTCACGGCTTTGCTCATCAACTTGACCATCTCGGCCGTGTCCGGCACTCGTGGCGAGTGGATGTCGTAGACGCCCGGCCCGATGTCGTTCGGGTAGTCGAACGCTTCGAAGGCCTCGAGCAATTCCATGTCCGATCGCGAGGTTTCGATGGTGATCACGTCGGCATCCATCGCCGCGATGGACTCGATCACGTCGTTGAATTCGCTGTAGCACATGTGGGTATGGATCTGGGTTTCGTCGCGCACGCCGGAGGCGCTCAAGCGGAAGGCTTCCACCGCCCAGTCCAGGTATTCCTGCCATTGCGCCCGACGCAGCGGCAAGCCTTCGCGGAACGCGGCTTCGTCGATCTGCACGATCTTGATGCCGGCGTTTTCCAGGTCTACCACTTCATCACGCAGGGCCAACGCCAACTGCTGCGCCTGGATTTTGCGCGAGACGTCTTCGCGCGGGAACGACCACATCAGCATGGTCACGGGACCGGTGAGCATGCCTTTCATGACCTTGTCGGTCAGGCTTTGCGCATAGGTGATCCAGTCGACGGTCATGGCGTTCGGACGGCTCAGGTCGCCGTAGATGATCGCCGGTTTGACGCAGCGCGAACCGTAGCTCTGCACCCAGCCGAAACGGGTGAACAGGTAGCCGTCCAGTTGCTCGGCGAAGTACTCGACCATGTCGTTGCGCTCGGCTTCACCGTGCACCAGCACGTCCAGGCCCAGGCGTTCCTGGACTTGCACGGCGTGACGGATTTCGCTGTGCATGGCGTCGGTGTAATCGTTGGCCGACAGCTTGCCTTGCTTGAACGCCTGGCGGGCCAGACGGATCGAACCGGTCTGCGGAAAAGAGCCGATGGTGGTGGTCGGGAATGCCGGCAGTTTCAGCCGAGCGCGTTGCTGCTCGATGCGTTTGGCGAACGGCGAGTGACGTTGGCTGTCCGCTGCGCTGATCGCATTGATGCGTGCCTGCACGTGGGCTTTATGGATACGCGGCGACTCGGCGCGGCTCGTCTGAATCACTCGGCTCTGGGCCAGAGCCGCTTGTACTTTGGGCGATTGCGGGTCGTTCAGGGCATCGCGCAGCACGGCGATTTCACCGCACTTCTGCACGGCGAAGGCCAGCCAGCTTTTCAGTTCAGGATCGAGTTTGTCTTCCCGTTCCAGGTCCACCGGGCTGTGCAGCAGCGAGCAGGAACTGCTGACCCACAGGTTGTCGCCAAAGCGCTCTTGCGCCGGTTGCAGTTGCGCGAGCACTTGCTCCAGTTCGCAACGCCAGACGTTGCGACCGTTGACCAGGCCCACCGAAAGAATCTTGTAGGTCGGCAGACGGTCCAGCACCTGACCGAGTTGATCCGGCGCCCGCACTGCGTCGATGTGCAGGCCTTGCACCGGCAGGCCGACTGCCAGGCCGAGGTTGTCTTCCAGGCCACTGAAGTAGGTCGCCACGAGCTTTTTCAGCGGCGAGTATTGAAGGATGTGGTAAGCGCGCTCGAAGGCGTTTTTCCAGGCTTGCGGGAGGTCGAGGGTCAGGATCGGTTCGTCGATCTGTACCCATTCCACGCCTTGGGCGGCGAGGCGGCCGAGGATTTCACCGTAGATCGGCAGCAGGCGTTCGAGCAGGTCGAGCTTGTCGAAGTCGTTGCCTTTGGCCTTGCCCAGCCACAGGTACGTCAGCGGGCCGATGATGACGGGTTTGACGTTGTGGCCGAGGGCCTTGGCTTCGTCGACCTCGTCGAACAACTGTTCCCAGCTCAGTTTGAACTGTTGGTCAGCTGTGAATTCCGGGACCAGGTAGTGGTAGTTGGTGTCGAACCACTTGGTCAGCTCCTGGGCATATTGGGCCTGGGTGTGTTCGCCACCGCAGCAGGCCGCCGTGGCGCCTCGGGCCATGGCGAACAGGGTGTCGAGGGTCGGCAGGCCGCGCGCATCCTTGGCACTGTCGAAACGCTCGGGGATCACGCCGAAGGTCAGGGAATGGGTCAGCACCTGGTCGTACCAGGCGAAGTCGCCGACGGGCAGCAGGTCGATGCCGGCGTCTTTCTGCAACTGCCAGTGGGTGGCGCGCAATTGGCGGCCGACGTTTTTCAGCGCGTCCTGATCGAGGTCGCCCTTCCAGTAGGATTCGAGGGCTTTTTTCAGTTCGCGGTCAGCGCCGATGCGCGGAAAACCAAGTGTGTGGGCCAGAGCCATGGTGAATTTCTCCCTGTAAAAGATGGCGCTATTGTCGACAGCCAACCCAACATGAGACAAACTCAACCTTTTCGTGTTGATCACAAGTTTTCCTCATGGAGCCCCCGGTGCTTGAAATCCGCCACCTGAAGACCCTGCACGCCTTGCGCGAAGCCGACAGCCTGGTCGATGCCGCCGACCGTCTGCACCTGACCCAATCGGCCCTGTCCCACCAGTTCAAGGAACTGGAGGAGCGCATGGGCATGCCGTTGTTCGTGCGCAAGACCAAACCGGTGCGGTTCACCAGCGCCGGGTTGCGCCTGCTGCAACTGGCCGACGCGACCCTGCCGCTGCTGCGCGGTGCCGAACGCGATATCGCGCGGTTGGCGGGCGGCACCGCGGGCCGTTTGCACATGGCAATCGAGTGCCACAGTTGCTTCCAGTGGCTGATGCCGACCATCGATCAGTTCCGCGATGCCTGGCCGGAAGTCGAGCTGGACCTGGCTTCGGGCTTCTCCTTCGCCCCGCTGCCGGCCCTGGCCCGTGGCGATCTGGATTTGGTGGTGACCTCCGATCCGCTGGAACTGGCCGGGATCACCTACGTGCCGTTGTTCACCTATGAAGCGATGCTCGCGGTGGCCAATCAGCACCGTTTGGCGAACAAGGCCTACATCGTGCCGGAAGACCTGCTCACGGAAACGCTGATCACCTACCCGGTGGAACGCGACCGGCTGGACATCTTCACCCGTTTCCTGGAACCGGCCGACATCGAACCGGCGCAGGTCCGCACCTCGGAACTGACGGTGATGATGATGCAGTTGGTCGCCAGCGGACGCGGCGTCTGCGGGATGCCCCATTGGGCGCTGCATGAATACAGCTCGCGGGGTTACGTGAAGGCCAAGCGGCTGGGCGACAAAGGATTGTTTGCGACGCTGTATGCGGGGATTCGTGCGGACATGCTGGATGCGCCGTACATGCGCGACTTCTTGCTGACGGCCAAGGACACATCGTTCTCGACACTCGACGGCGTCAGCGCAGTCCGCTGACACACCGCAACCGCTGTAGGAGCGAGGCTTGCCCGCGAAGGCGGTGTATCAGCCAAGTAGATATCGACTG
>NZ_JASCOM010000278.1:0-7445 GCF_029959925.1 Pseudomonas sp. PS02303 | reverse complement strand
CTGCTCGCGATGGCGGTCTGACAGTCGACACTTCTGTTGAATGTTATGCCGCCATCGCGAGCAGGCTCGCTCCCACATTGGTTAGGGGGCGTGTCAGTAAAGACTGTCCCGTACCCGCGCCGGCGCTTCCCGGTCATACGTTTCGGCATCGAAATGCCCGTCATTCAAGCGCTTGTGAAAAGCCCCCGCCGTTGGCAGTGCCGAGCGCTCCAGATGCTTCTCGGGGTTCCACAAATCCGAACGCACAATCGCTTTCGAGCAATGGAAGTACGCCGCGTCCACGGTCACCAGCATCACTGTGCGCGCCGGTTTGCCGTTCACCGCAAAGCTCTCCAGCAATGTCGGTTCCGCGCTGATCTGCGCCGTGCCGTTGACCCGTAACGTCTCGCCGATGCCGGGGATGATGAACAGCAGCGACACCCGCGAATCGAGCACCACATTGCGCAGCGTGTCGATGCGGTTGTTGCCCGGACGGTCCGGGATCGCCAGGGTCTTCGGGTCGATGATCCGCACGAATCCCGGCGTGTCGCCACGAGGCGAACCGTCCAGGCCATCAGGACCAGCCGAGCTGATGATGACCAGCGGCGAGGCGCGGACCATGGCCTGATAGTCCTCGTTCAGAAAGGCGATCTGTTTGCGCACGGCGCGGTCGTGGGGTTGGCCGTAGATTGCTTCCAGTGCTTCGATACTGTCGAGCATAACCACCTCAGAAAATCAGGCTCATGCGCCGTTCATAACCGATCCGGCCCTTGTACGCCTCGCCGCTGTCGACCCAGCCAAATTTTGTATAGAGCGCAATGGCGGCCTCATTGTCCGCGTCCACCGACAATTCCAGCGCTTTGATTTCCGGAAACGCCTGACGAGCCACGTCGGGCAAAGCTTGCAGGCAAGCCTTCCCATAACCTTTGCCCTGAGCGCGGTGATCGACTTGCAACGCATGCAAGGTCGCACTGTGTTCATCGGCCCAGGCCGGCAACACGGGCGGGCGTTTGAGCAGCAGGAAGGCCACGGGAACCTCCTCGGTCAGTAGCGCAAATCCCTTGACGCCGGGACCGGGTTTGGACAGCAAGGTGTGCAATGCACCGTGGATGTCGCCGGAGAATTTAATCTGCTCTTTATGCACTTCGATGGCCTCGATCTGCTGGCGCTGGCGCGCGTTCAGGCTTTCGTAAGGCACGAGTCGGGCTGTCACTGGAGTGTCCTTTTTCCAACAAAATAGGCGTTGGATTCTAACGAGTTTGCATTCATGGATTATTTTTATTTCGACTGTCGATTTGGCGGTGCGCCAGACGACTAAGGGTGTCTTCACAACAAAAACCACGGAGAACCACCATGAACGCAACCCAAGAAATCCAGGCCCTGATCGACACCTATCGTGAGGCGGTCATCGCCAAGGACGTCAAAGAACTCATGCAGCTGTATGCCGACGACATCGTCTCCTACGACGCGGTCAAGGCCTTGCAGTTTCGCGGCAAGGCGGCTTACCGCGCGCATTGGGAAGAGTGCATGGAAATGTGCCAGGGCGCGCACACGTTCGACTTCGCCCACTTGAACATCGTCGCGGACGAGCACATCGCCTTCGCTCACTGGCTGGCCCATTGCGGCGGCACCAACGAACAAGGTGAAACCCAGGCCTGCTGGATGCGTGTGACCGCCTGCTATCGGCGCGATGCCGGGCAATGGCGCATCGTCCATGAACACTGGTCGGCCCCGTTCGACATGACCAGCGGCACGGCGCTGTTCAACCTTGAACCCTGATCACCGGGCTGTTTATCGGGAAGCAGCGCCAAAACGCCAATCAGCAGCCATAGTTGATCAGTTCGATCCGGGAGAGCCCACATGAAGTACCTATGCCTGGTCTACAGCAACGAACAGGAGTTGCACTCGCTGCCTGACAGTCCCCATGACGCCGAGTGCATGGCCTACGCCGAGGCGATCCAGGGCAGCGGCCGGATGATCGCAGCCGAGGCGCTGGAATCGGTGCAGACCGCGACCACCGTGCGCATGCGCAACGGCAAGATGTCGATCACCGATGGCCCGTTCGCCGAAACCAAGGAGCAGTTGGCCGGCTTCTACCTGATCGATGCCAAAGACCTCAATGAAGCGATCCAGGTCGCCGGCAACATCCCGGCGGCCCGGGTCGGCAGCGTCGAGGTGCGGCCCGTTCGCCAGTTGAATCCCTGAATAACAAGCACAAGACAGGAGATCCCCATGAGTCCGCAACCCTATAAGCATCAGCCTGCCGAATTCGAGCTGTCCATCAGTCGTCTGATCGACGCGCCGCGTCGCAAGCTCTTCCGCGCCTGGACCGAGCCGGCCTTGCTCACTCAATGGTGGGGGCCGCATGGCATGACCACGCCGGAGTGCGAAATGGATCTGTGGGTCGGCGGCCAGTTTCGCACCCTGATGCGCGCACCGGACGGGACTGAGTATCCGACCATGGGAGTCTTCCTGGAAATCGTCGCGCCTGAACGCCTGGTGTTCACCGACGCGTTCACTCCCGGGTGGATTCCTTCGGGCAAACCCTTCATGTCGGCCGAAGTGACCCTCGAAGACAAGGACGGCAAAACCCTCTACACCGCCCGGGCCATGCACTGGTCCGAAGAAGATCGTCAGGCCCACGAGGCCATGGGGTTTTACGATGGCTGGGGACAAAGCCTCGATCGCTTGGTGATGCTGGTGACTGAAGGCATGCCGGACTGATGACTGACGCTTCGGTCACGGCTCGGGTCGAGCAGGTCTACCGCGAAGAGTCGCGGCGGATTCTGGCGACGCTGATCCGTTTGCTTGGCGATTTCGACCTCGCCGAAGAGGCCCTGCACGAGGCATTTTTCGTCGCGGTCGAGCGTTGGCAGCGTGACGGCGTGCCGGATAACCCGCGCACGTGGCTGGTGTCCACCGGTCGCTTCAAGGCCATTGATGTGTTGCGTCGGCGCGCGCGTTTTGCCGCGTCCCGGCCGATGTTGATTGCTCAACTGGAGGAGCTGGAACAGGCCGACTGGAGTGATGAGGACGTGGAAGACGATCGTTTGCGGTTGATCTTCACCTGTTGTCACCCGGCCCTCGCGTCGGATGCCCAGGTGCCGTTGACCCTGCGCGAAGTGTGCGACCTGACCACGGAGGAAATTGCCCGCGCCTTTCTCTCGGCACCGGCGACCATCGCCCAGCGCATCGTGCGCGCCAAAGCGAAAATCCGTGACGCGAAAATCCCTTATCAAGTGCCGACACTGGCGGAACTGCCCGAGCGTCTCGACAGCGTGCTGAGGGTGATTTACCTGGTGTTCAACGAAGGTTACTCGGCGTCGGTCGGCGCCGAACTGACCCGCGAGGACCTGACCCGCGAAGCGATCCGGCTCGGGCGGCTGTTGATGGAGTTGCTGCCGGAATCGGAAGTGATAGGGCTGCTGGCGTTGATGCTGTTGCATGAATCACGACGCCCGGCCCGCACGTCGGCGAGCGGTGAACTGATCGTGCTGGATGAACAGGACCGCTCGTTGTGGGATGCCGGGATGATTGCCGAAGGTTGCGCGCTGGTGGAGGCGGCGCTGACCACCGGACGGTTCGGGCCTTATTGCCTGCAAGCGGCGATTGCGGCGGTGCACGCCGAAGCGCCCACGGCGGGGGAGACAGACTGGCAGCAGATTGTGGGTTTGTATGACGTGCTGCTGGCGGCGGTGCCTTCACCGGTGATTGAGTTGAACCGTGCAGCGGCGATCTCCAGGCGAGACGGACCGTTGGCGGGGCTGGTGTTGGTGGACGGGATTCTGGGTCGGGGTGATCTGCTGGATTACCACTTGGCGCATTCGGCGCGGGCGGAGTTTTGTCGGCAGTTGGGGAGGCGTGAAGAGGCGCGGGCGGCGTATGAACGGGCGCTGGAATTGACACAGCAGGTGCCGGAACGGCGGTTTATCGAGGCGCGGATCAAGGCGCTGAGGTGATGTGAACTGACGGGCTCCATCGCGAGCAGGCTTTCTCCTACGGGGGGGCGTACACAAATTTTGTGATCACCGCGATCCACTGTGGGAGCGAGCCTGCTCGCGATAAGGTCCGCAGGACTTTCATTCCAGCAGCTTGCCGAGCAACCAGCTCCCTGCCGGCCCCGGCGGATGCAGCCGCGACCACAAGGCATCGACAAACACCGGTTTCGGCCAGCCCCGCACGTCCAGCTCCTGCAATGTCCCCGGGCCAAACCGCTCCACCAACCATCGCGGCAACGGTGCCCAGCCAAACCCGCCCTGGGCCATTTCCAGCAGCATCAGGTAGCTCGGCGCCGACCAGACACGTCCCTTCGCACGGCTTTCATACGGATTGACGATCGTCGCCAGACGCAACTCCCGATGCTTTTGCAACACGTCTTGATCGACGAGGCCCAGCGCTGCCAATGGATGCTCGCGGGACACGAACAGGGCAATCTCCGTGCGTTCATCCACGGTCGAGCTGACCAGGTCCGGCGGGTAACTGTCCTGCTTTTCGGCAAAGGCCACATGCGCCCGGCCGCTTTGCACCAAGGCCACCAGGTCATCGCATTCCGCGATCAGGCATTCGAGTTCAAGGTCCGGATAACGCTGATCGAACGCGCTCAACGCCGCTTCGAAACGGTCGGACTGATAAGTGTCGGAAATCGCCACCGTCAACTTCGGCTCAACCCCTTGGGACAGCAGACTGGCGGTCATTGCCAGGCGGCTGGTGGCGGCCAGGATCTCCTCGGCCCGCTGCAGCATCACGTGCCCGGCCGGGGTCAGGCTCGGCTTGCGGCTGCTGCGGTCGAACAGGACCAGGTTCAGATCGATTTCAAGGCTGGCAACCGCTGCACTGATGGTCGACTGGCTGCGGCCGAGTTTGCGCGCTGCCGCAGAAAACGAACCTTGCGTCGCCGCTTGGACAAACGCTTGCAACACTTCCTGAGAAGCCATGAACTATCGCCTTTGTCGATGGTTATTGGTTAGGAAGTATCGATGCAGGGCTGGATGATGGCAACCACAGTCACTCAGAGATTCCTGATCATGAGCGTCAACAAATCCATCACTGAACGTATTTTCCAGGCCATCGCTTTCGAAGTGCTGGCCATCCTGATCTGTACGCCGCTCCTGGCGTGGATTATGGACAAACCGATGCTCGAGATGGGCATCGTCACGTTGGTCATCGCCGCCCTGGCGCTGGCCTGGAACGTGGTCTTCAACGGGCTGTTCGACCGTTTGCTCAAACGCTACGGCATCGTGCACAACGCCTGGGTACGGGTTGTCCATGCGCTGTTGTTCGAAGGCGGGCTGGTGGCGATGGGGGTGCCGCTGATTGCGTGGTGGCTGAACGTCAGTCTGTGGCAGGCGTTCCTGCTGGATATCGGCGTGTTGCTGTTTTTCCTGCCATACACCTACGTGTATCACTGGGCGTATGACGTGGTGCGTGAGCGCATGTTGATGGTGTCCACTGCTCGTTAATCCAGAGTGAACCGTTTTTGTGGCGAGGGAGCTTGTCGGATCGCCGCACCGTCCCGCTCGAATGCGAAGCGCTCGCAAAATCTTCGACAGTTACCGAGATTTTGGGGCTGCTTCGCAACCCAGCGGGAGCGAGCTCCCTCGCCACAGGTTCAGGGGTTACAGGAACATCCCACCGGACGCTTCAACGCGCTGGCCGTTGATCCACTGGCTGCCCGGCGCCAGCAGTAAAGCAATCGCAGCGCCGATGTCATCCGGCTGACCCACCCGACCCAACGCGGTATTGCCGGCAATGTAGCTGTTCACGTCGCTGTTATCGCGCACGGTGCCACCGCCGAAATCGGTTTCGATGGCGCCCGGTGCCAGGGTGTTCACGGAAATGCCGCGGGCACCGAGTTCCTTGGCCTGATAGCGGGTCAGCACTTCCATCGCGCCTTTCATCGCTGCGTAAGCACCGTAACCCGGCAAACTGAAACGGGTCAGACCGCTGGATACGTTGAGGATGCGCCCACCGTCCGCCATCAGCGGCAGCAGGTTCTGGGTGAGGAAGAACGGCCCTTTCAGGTGGATGTTCATCAGCAGATCGAACTGGGCGACGGTGGTGTCGACGAAGTTCGCGGTCAGGCCAATGCCGGCGTTATTGAGCAAGAAGTCGAAGTGCTGGCGATCAAAACGGCTGTGCAACACATCGGCGACCTGGGTGGCGAAGGCTTCGAAGCGTTCGCTTTGGCTCACATCGAGTTGCAGCATCACCGCCCGAGCGCCGAGGCGTTCGATGTCGGCGACCAGTTCTTGCGCCTCATCGGCCTTGCTGTTGTAGGTGCCGATTATGTCGACGCCTTGGGCGGCCAGATGCAGGGCTGCGTTTTTGCCGAGGCCGCGGCTGGCGCCAGTGATCAGTGCGATTTTACGGTTCATGGGACTTCCTCAAGGGTGGTGAGTGACGGTGTGGAGGAAGTTTATTTATCCGCTCTGAAGTGATAAACAGTATGAAATCGGAATCACTGGTCGGTTAATCCGAACAATACAGGGGCGGCTCATGAACAAGCTGGAACTGCTGCGCACCTTCGTTCGCGTCAGCGAAATGTCGAGTTTTACTCTGGCGGGGGAGAGCCTGGGTCTGCCTCGGTCCACGGTGTCCGATCACGTTCAAACGCTGGAAACGCTGCTGGGGACACGCTTGCTTCAACGCACTACGCGCCGGGTCCAGGCGACTCAGGACGGGCTGGTGCTGTACGAACGCAGCAAGGATTTGTTGTCGCACATGGACGACATCGAGGGCCTGTTTCGCCAGGACCCGGCCTCGTTGGTCGGGCGGATTCGCATCGACATGCCGAACTTTCTGGCCCGCCAGGTGGTGATGCCGCAACTGCCGGAATTCATGGCGCGCCACCCCCACCTGGAACTGGAAATCAGCACCACTGACCGGCGAGTCGATCTGCTTCGGGAGGGTTTTGATTGCGTGTTGCGCGTGGGGTCGCAGCCGGACCAGTCGGTGGTCGCTCGTCGCGTGTGTGATTTCGCCATGGTCAACTGCGCGAGCCCGGCGTACTTGGCGCGCTACGGGATTCCCGAAACACTCGAAGACCTGGCGCAGCACCGGATGGTGCATTACGTCGGCGTATTGGGTTCGCGGTCGGACGGGTTTCTGTACGAGGTGGAAGGCAAGCCCCGGCAACTGCCGATGGCGGGCAGCGTGACGGTCAACAGTACCGATGCTTATGAGCTGGCGTGCGTGGGGGGATTCGGATTGATTCAGGCGCCGGTCAAGGGCATGCAATCGCACTTGAGCAGTGGTGATCTGGTGGCGGTGCTGCCGCAGTTCAGCGCACCCTCGATGGAGGTCTCGCTGCTCTACGCCCGGCAACGGCATTTGCCGCTGCGGGTGAGGGCGTTCATGGACTGGCTGGCCAATGTCATCCAGTCCACAACCTAACCGCCCCCTGTAGGAGCGAGGCTTGCCCGCGAAGAACGATAACGCGGTCTGACCGAATGACCGGGTTATCGTTC
>NZ_JASCOM010000277.1:0-7452 GCF_029959925.1 Pseudomonas sp. PS02303 | reverse complement strand
GAGCAGGCTCGCTCCCACAGTTGATCTTCAGTGAACACGAATTTGGTGTGCGGCGAAAATCCCACTGTGGGAGCGAGCCTGCTCGCGAAGAGGCCCGCGCAGACGCCAAAAATGCTTGATCAGAAGAAGCTGAGCCCCACATGGAACAGCTTCTCCACATCCCGAATATGCTTTTTATCCACAAGGAACAAAATCACATGGTCGCCCGCCGCGATCACCGTGTTGTCATGCGCAATGATCACTTCCTCATCACGAATGATCGCGCCAATCGTCGTCCCCGGCGGCAAACCGATGTTCTGGATCGCCTTGCCAATCACCTTGCTCGATTTTTCATCACCATGGGCAATCGCCTCGATGGCCTCCGCCGCGCCGCGGCGCAATGAGTGCACGCTGACGATATCGCCGCGCCGCACGTGGGCCAGCAGCGTGCCGATGGTTGCCAGTTGCGGGCTGATGGCGATGTCGATATCGCCGCCCTGGATCAAGTCCACGTAAGCCGGATTGTTGATGATCGTCATCACCTTCTTCGCGCCCAGGCGCTTGGCCAGCAGCGAGGACATGATATTGGCTTCGTCATCGTTGGTCAGGGCCAGGAAGATGTCTGCGTCGGCAATGTTCTCTTCCATCAGCAAGTCGCGGTCGGAAGCACTGCCCTGCAACACCACGGTGCTGTCGAGGGTGTCCGAGAGATGGCGGCAGCGGGCCGGGTTCATCTCGATGATCTTCACTTGGTAGCGGCTTTCGATCGCCTCGGCCAGGCGTTCACCGATCTGCCCGCCACCGGCGATGACGATGCGCTTGTAGGTTTCATCCAGACGGCGCATTTCACTCATCACCGCGCGGATATTTGCCTTGGCGGCAATGAAAAACACTTCGTCATCCGCCTCGATCACCGTATCGCCCTGGGGCAGGATCGGCCGATCGCGGCGGAAAATCGCTGCAACCCGGGTTTCAACATTGGGCATGTGTTCCCGCAACTGGCGCAGTTGCTGGCCCACCAACGGTCCGCCGTAGTAGGCCTTCACCGCCACCAGTTGCGCTTTGCCTTCGGCGAAGTCGATCACCTGCAACGCGCCCGGATGCTGAATCAGGCGCTTGATGTAATTGGTGACAACCTGTTCCGGGCTGATCAGCACGTCCACCGGAATCGCTTCGTTATCGAACAGCTCGGAGCGCGTCAGGTACGCGGCTTCGCGGACCCGGGCGATCTTGGTCGGGGTATGGAACAGGGTGTGGGCGACCTGACAGGCCACCATGTTGGTTTCGTCGCTGTTGGTTACTGCCACCAGCATGTCGGCATCGTCCGCGCCGGCCTGACGCAGCACCGTCGGCAACGAGCCGCGGCCCTGCACGGTACGGATGTCCAGCCGATCGCCGAGGTCGCGCAGGCGTTCGCCGTCGGTGTCGACCACGGTAATGTCGTTGGCCTCGCTGGCCAGATGTTCTGCCAGCGAACCGCCGACCTGGCCTGCGCCGAGGATGATGATTTTCATCCAGTCACTCCCTTATAAACCGGTTAACCGCGCGCGGCGGCGATCTTGATCAGCTTGGCGTAGTAGAACCCGTCGTGGCCGCCTTCCTGGGCCAGCAACTGGCGACCGTGAGGTTGCTTGATACCGGCCGCCGTGGCGAGGTCCAGTTCACGCGCACCCGGCGTGCGAGCGAGGAAGGCTTCGATGACTTCGGTGTTCTCGGTCGGCAGCGTGGAGCAGGTGGCGTAAAGCAGAATCCCGCCGACTTCCAGAGTTATCCACATGGCGTCCAGCAGCTCGCCCTGAAGCACCGCGAGTGCAGCGATGTCATCCGGTTGGCGAGTCAGCTTGATGTCGGGGTGACGTCGGATCACGCCAGTCGCCGAGCATGGCGCATCCAGCAAAATGCGCTGGAAGGGTTTGCCGTCCCACCAGGTCGCCGTGTCGCGGCCGTCGGCGGCGATCAGCTCGGCGCTCAGGCCCAGGCGTGCGAGGTTCTCGCGCACGCGCACCAGACGCTTGGCTTCCAGATCAACGGCCACGACGCCCGCCAGTTTTGGCTCGGCTTCGAGGATGTGGCAGGTCTTGCCGCCCGGTGCGCAGCAGGCATCCAGTACCCGTTGGCCCGGCGCGAGGTCGAGCAGATCGGCGGCCAATTGCGCCGCCTCATCCTGCACGCTGATCCAGCCTTCGGCGAAGCCTGGCAGGCTGCGCACGTCGGCGGCAGCTTCGAGAATGATGCCGTCCTGACTGTAGACGCACGGCGTAGCGGCGATGCCGGCCTCAGTCAGCAGCCCAAGGTAAGCGTCGCGGGTGTGATGGCGGCGGTTGACCCGCAGAATCATCGGCGGATGCGCATTGTTCGCCGCGCAAATGGCTTCCCATTGCTCAGGCCAGAACGCCTTGAGGGATTTTTGCAGCCAGCGCGGGTGGGCGGTGCGCACCACCGGGTCGTGTTCCAGCTCGGCCAGCAACGCTTCGCTTTCACGCTGGGCGCGGCGCAACACGGCGTTGAGCAAGGCTTTGGCCCAAGGTTTTTTCAGCTTGTCGGCGCAACCGACGGTTTCGCCGATGGCGGCGTGGGCCGGGACGCGGGTGTAGAGCAGTTGATAGAGGCCGACCAGCAGCAGCGCCTCGACATCGGCGTCCGCTGCCTTGAACGGCTTCTGCAGCAGCTTGGCCGCCAGCGCCGACAAACGTGGTTGCCAGCGCGCCGTGCCGAAGGCCAGGTCCTGGGTGAAGCCGCGATCACGGTCTTCAACCTTGTCCATTTGTGTCGGCAGTGAACTGTTGAGTGAGGCTTTTCCGTTAAGAACAGCGGCAAGTGCCTTGGCGGCGGCCAGACGTGGATTCATTGAGCGTCCGCCGCTTGACCGAGCACGGTGCCGACGGCGAATTTCTCACGACGGCTGTTGAACAAGTCGCTGAAGTTCAGCGCCTTGCCCCCGGGCAATTGCAGACGGGTCAGGCACAGGGCTTGCTCACCGCAGGCGACGAGCAAGCCGTCCTTGCTGGCGCTGAGGATTTGTCCCGGTGCGCCCTGCCCTTCAGCGAGGCTCGCGGCCAGCACTTTCAGCGCTTCGCCGTTCAGCGTGCTGTGGGTGATCGGCCAAGGGTTGAACGCGCGGACCAGGCGTTCCAGCTCAACCGCCGGACGGCTCCAGTCGATGCGTGCTTCGTCTTTGTTCAATTTGTGAGCATACGTTGCAAGACTGTCATCCTGCACTTCGCCTTCCAGCGTTCCGGCGGCGAGGCCGGCAATCGCCTGGATCACGGCCGGTGGGCCCATTTCGGCGAGACGGTCGTGGAGGCTGCCGCCGGTGTCTTCGGCGGTGATCGGCGTGGTGACTTTCAGCAGCATCGGCCCGGTGTCGAGGCCCAGCTCCATGCGCATCACGGTCACGCCGCTTTCACTGTCGCCTGCTTCGACCGCACGCTGGATCGGCGCCGCCCCGCGCCAGCGTGGCAGCAGCGAAGCGTGGCTGTTGATGCAACCCAGGCGCGGAATATCCAGCACCGCTTGCGGCAGGATCAAGCCGTAGGCGACCACCACCAGCAAGTCCGGCTTGAGTGCGGCCAGTTCAGCCTGGGCGTCTTCGTTGCGCAGCGTCGGCGGTTGCAACACCGGGATGTTGTTTTCCAGTGCGAGTTGCTTGACCGGGCTTGGCATCAGCTTTTGCCCACGGCCCGCCGGACGGTCCGGCTGGGTGTAAACCGCGACGACTTCGTAAGGGCTGGCGAGCAGGGCCTTGAGGTGTTCGGCGGCGAATTCCGGGGTGCCGGCAAAGACGATGCGCAGTGGCTCAGTCATGGGAGCAATCTCTGAAAAGAAAAAGGCTTGCCGCAGCAAGCCTTTGAAAGAAGGGCATCAAGCGTTCTGGCGATGGAGCTTTTCCAGTTTCTTCTTGATTCGGTCGCGTTTGAGGTTCGACAGGTAGTCGACGAACAATTTGCCGTTGAGGTGGTCGCATTCGTGCTGGATGCACACGGCGAGCAGACCTTCGGCAATCAGTTCGTAAGGCTTGCCGTCGCGGTCCAGGGCCTTGACCTTGACCTTCTGCGGGCGATCGACGTTTTCGTAGAAGCCCGGCACCGAGAGGCAGCCTTCCTGGTATTGCTCCATCTCGTCGGTCAGCGGTTCGAACTCGGGGTTGATAAACACCCGTGGTTCGCTGCGGTCTTCGGAGAGGTCCATCACGACGATACGTTTGTGCACGTTGACCTGGGTCGCGGCGAGGCCGATGCCTGGCGCTTCATACATTGTTTCAAACATGTCATCGACCAACTGACGCACTTCGTCGTCCACTACGGCCACAGGTTTGGCGATAGTGCGCAGGCGCGAGTCGGGAAATTCGAGGATGTCTAAAATGGCCATAAGCTTAATTGCTGCACGTGTGAGGTAAAGTCGGGTCGATGGCCTGGCAGGTCCGAAGATGCAGGCTACCGTTGTGAAGCGTAGCTCCTTTTCTTTTATCAAAGAGTCAGGAGCGAGCCACGAGGGCTCTGGCGTTTCACGCGAACGCACATAATAAAGGGATTCACCGCATGAGGAAATCACTACTCGCCTTGCTCCTTCTGGCCTCGGCCGGTTTGGCGCACGGGCAAGTGCAACTCAAGGAAGGTTTTCCACAGCAATACACCGCGGTGACGGGTGACACTCTCTGGGACATTTCCGGAAAATTCCTCCGGGAGCCGTGGAAGTGGCCGGAACTGTGGCAAGCCAATCCTCAGATCGAAAACCCTAATCTCATCTATCCCGGCGACTCGCTGTCGCTGGTCTATGTCAACGGCCAGCCCCGCCTGACCCTCAATCGCGGTGCTTCGCGCGGCACCATCAAGCTCTCACCTCGGGTGCGCAGCTCGCCGGTGGCCGATGCGATCCCGAGCATTCCGCTGCAATCAATCAACAGCTTTTTGCTGAGCAACCGCATCGTCGACAAGGTCGAGGACTTCGACAAGGCGCCTTATATCGTCGCCGGCGATGCCGAACGCGTGCTCAGTGGCACCGGTGACCGCATTTTCGCCCGTGGCCATTTTGACCCGAACCAGCCGGTCTATGGCATCTTCCGCCAGGGCAAGGTCTACACCGATCCCGATAGCAAAGAGTTTTTGGGGATCAATGCTGATGACATCGGCGGTGGCGAGATTGTGGCCACCGAGGGCGACGTCGCCACCCTGGCACTGCAACGCACGACTCAGGAAGTGCGTCTCGGCGACCGTTTGTTCAGCGGTGAAGAACGGTCCATCAACTCGACCTTCATGCCCAGTGCGCCAAAAACCGAGATCAATGGCTTGATCATCGATGTGCCGCGCGGGGTTACCCAGATTGGCGCGCTGGATGTGGTTACCCTGAACAAAGGTCAGCGTGATGGCCTGGCCGAAGGCAACGTGCTGGTGGTGATGAAAACCGGTGAAACCGTACGCGACCGGATCACTGGCCAGCCACTGAAAATCCCCGATGAGCGTGCCGGTTTGCTGATGGTGTTCCGCACTTACGACAAGCTCAGTTACGGGCTGGTACTCAACGCATCGCGCTCTCTGGCGGTGATGGATAAGGTGCGAAATCCGTAAGCAGGCTCCACAAGTTACCAACAGAGTTATCCACAGCTTATTCCCGTTTGAACGGGGCTCATAACGATCAAGGATGATCCATGTCGCTGTCTGCCGTCACACCGGTTTCCCCTGCGGAACTGGAAGCTCGTTTACGTCTGCACCGATTGCCAGAACTCGGCCCGGCGCGTTTCAAGAAATTGCTCGAAGCCTTCGGCTCGGCGTCCAAAGCCATCAGCGCGCCCGCCAGCGCCTGGCGTTCGCTGGGCTTGCCGCTGGCGTGCGCCGAGGCACGGCGCGTCAATGAAGTACGCGATGGCGCGGCCCACGCATTGGCCTGGCTAGAGCGCCCGGGCCAGCATTTATTGATGTGGGACCAGCCTGAGTACCCGGCGCTGCTGGCGGAAATCAGCGATGCGCCGCCGCTGTTATTTGTGGCAGGCGATCCCGACATTCTGGAAAAACCGCAATTGGCGATGGTCGGCAGTCGGCGCGCCTCGCGACCGGGCATGGACACTGCGGCGGCGTTTTCGCGCAGCCTGGCCGGCGCCGGTTTCGTCATCACCAGCGGTCTGGCGCTAGGCATCGATGCCGCCGCGCATCAAGCCGCGCTGGACGTGGGCGGGCGAACGGTCGGGGTCCTTGGCACGGGACTTGAAAAGTTTTATCCACAGCGCAATCGGCGGCTGGCGGACGCCATGATCGCCTCGGGCAGCGCAGTGCTTTCCGAGTTCCCGCTGGACGCCGGCCCCAGTGCCGGAAACTTCCCCCGGCGCAACCGGATCATCAGCGGTTTATCCCTCGGGGTGCTGGTGGTCGAAGCGAGTGTCGCCAGCGGTTCATTGATAACGGCGAGGCTGGCAGCGGAGCAAGGACGCGAGGTGTATGCGATTCCAGGGTCGATCCACCACCCTGGCGCCAAGGGTTGTCATCAGCTGATCCGTGACGGTGCGGTATTGGTGGAAACCACCGAGCATATCCTCGAAGCCTTGCGCGGCTGGCAACGGTTGCCGTTATCCACAGAGACGCTGCAAGCACCTACTCATCCACTGCTCCTGTTGCTTCACGCCGCGCCCCACACCAGCGAAGCGTTGTCGGTCAGCAGTGGCTGGGCCTTGTCCAAAGTGCTGGCAGCGCTGACGGAGCTGGAAATGGACGGCCGGGCGGTGTGCGAAAGCGGGCGCTGGTTTGCGCGGGTGAGCTAGGTTTTATAAGGAAGATCGGTAAACTGCGCAGAGCCTTATTCCGGAGAGTTTTTCATGGTCAACAGTTGGCGCGTGCAACAAGCCGCACAAGCCGTTCGCGCAGGGGCAGTAATTGCCTATCCAACCGAAGCGGTCTGGGGCCTGGGTTGCGATCCGTGGGATGAAGAAGCGGTCTATCGTCTGTTGATGATCAAAGGCCGGTCTGTGGAAAAGGGCCTGATTCTGGTAGCCGACAATATTCGTCAGTTCGACTTCCTGTTCGAAGACTTCCCGGAACTGTGGATGGACCGCATGGCCAGCACTTGGCCGGGGCCGAATACCTGGCTGGTGCCGCATCAGAATCTGTTGCCGCAGTGGATTACCGGCGTGCATGAAACCGTAGCGCTGCGCGTCAGCGACCACCCGCTGGTGCGGGATCTGTGCGCGGTGGTCGGGCCGCTGGTGTCGACCTCGGCTAACCCTCAGGGCCGGCCAGCGGCGCGGACGCGAATACGCGTCGAGCAGTATTTCCGTGGGCAAGTGGACTACGTGTTGGGCGGGAATCTGGGTGGGCGCAAGAATCCGAGCGTGATTCGCGATGTCGCGACCGGGAACGTCATTCGCCCGGATTAATCCCGCAGTAATACCTGTGGCGAGGGAGCTTGCTCCCGCTGGACTGCGCAGCAGTCCCGTTCTTTTAAAGATATGAGGGGCCGCTTCGCGGCCCAGCGGGAGCAAGCTCCCTC
>NZ_JASCOM010000276.1:0-7486 GCF_029959925.1 Pseudomonas sp. PS02303 | reverse complement strand
GGCTCGCTCCCACAATGGATCTTTGTCGTCCACAAATGCTGTGAACACTTGAGATCTACTGTGGGAGCGAGCCCGCTCGCGAAGGCGCCCTCACAGACACCGATGAATCAAGGGCTGTAATACCCGACCGCCACCAGAAAATGCCCAACCTTTTTCAGGTAGGCATGCTTGTCTTCAACCTTGCTGGTGACCGGGTTTTTCCAGCGGTATTCGTATTCGCCGTAATCCTGCTTGGCAATCAACGCCAGGATCGGCTCGCCCACCGGTTTGCCTTCCGGGTCCTTGATCTTGCCGAAGTCGGTATTGATCAACCGCAGGTTGGTGCCGTGGGCCACGTAACGCTGGGTGTTGAGGTCAACGACGAACACGTACAGGTCATCCTGCAAGTAGCCGCCCTTGAGGGAGTTGATCGCAGTCAGCGTGCCCTTCTCGTCTTTGGCCAGATCCGTCGCCGCTTTGTTCAGCAAGGCCATCGCCTGTTCCGCCGACGCCCGTGGCAGGTAGTAACCCACGGCCAGAATCCGCTGGCCAACGCGCTGATAGAACACATGCTTGCGCTCGACCTTGCCATCGGACCAGTTCTGCCAGCGATATTCGGCCTGCTGAATCCCATTGCCCTCCGGCACTTTCAAGGCGTCCTTGAAGGCCTTCTGCAAATCCGGTCCCAGGGTTTCGGTCACATCACGCCCGATCAAGGCCGAAGACGGCCCGCCACTGGCAAGCATCACGCCCTTGGTATCGACCACGAAGACGTAACGATCCTTGTCGACAAACTCGCCCTGACGGCTGAACGCCGCGAACGCCTTGTCGCCGTTGTCGTGGTAGTAGGCCAGGGCTTTTTCCAGCAAGGCTTTGGCCGCCTGGCTGTCATCCTTTTCCGCCGTAGCCGCCTGAACCTGCCCCAGACACAACAACAGCATCCACCCCAGCACGGCCCACTTGTGCAGAACCCCCATAGCGCATCCCCTCGTTCTTGTCGGTGTTTCAAGAGCGTAGACGGCTATGGGATATGTACGAATTTTCAGGCCCTTGTAGCAGCTGTCGAAGGTTTACTGCCTTGCGCGGAGTTGCTGCTGCAGATTCTGGATCTGCGCCTGAAGGGTGTTGATGTTGCGGGTGGTCTGGCCGCGGAAGGCATCGAACTCGGCGGTATTGGTGACGCCTTGCGCTGCTGCCGGGCGGTTGTCCTGCTGGCTTTTGAGCACGATCATGTCTTGTTCCAGTCGCTCGATGGCGGCGCTCGGGTTGCCCTGTTTTTTCAGCGCGACGATGTCGGCACCGAGGCTTTTGAGCTGGGCGTCGAATTTGCTGGTGTCGTCCGGGGCGCTTTTCAGCGCAGCCAACTCGGTGCTCAAGGCTTTGACCTGCGCCTGCAGTTGCGCGTTGGCGTTCTGGTGTTCGGTGCTCTGGGCGGTCATCTGCGCCAGGCGCTTGTCCAGATCGGCGGTTTGTGCGGTCATTTGTGCCAGACGCTTGTCCAGGTCGCTGGTCTGACCGACCACACCTTGCTGCTGCTTGCTTTGGTCCTGCAACTGGTTTTCCAGCTGCTTGATTTGCAACTTCAGGGCTTCGCTGTCGCTAGTGACGTTGGTCTGGCTGGCGACCACCTTGCCGGAAATGTCCTGCAAGCGTCCCGCCGCATCCTCACTGATCCGCGCGAAACTTTCCTGGGTTGCGACCAATTGCTGTTCCATCAGCGAAATCTGCTGAAAGCTCCACCAGGCAAGGCCGGCGAATGCGAAGAACAAAGCGCCGACCAATGCCCACAGAGGCCCGGTACTGGCGCTTTTGACTTTGACCACCGGTGCCGGGCGCGAATGCACGGAGGTGCGTTTCGAGGTCGGAAAATCATCGTCATCGGGGACGTCGGCGCGCAGGCTTGGAACATCATCGAAGTCGTCGTTGGCATCGTTACGCATGGACATTGAGTCAACCTTTGTGGAACGCGGTGATGGCTATAGGCAGCGAGTATAAACCCCACGGCCGCAGCGATTGACCCTCAACGCCAAACTCGGTTCAGTGCTGGCAGGTTTGTCACTGCAAAAGTCAGCGAATGTCCTGGGCTTTCCACCAGCCGCAGAATTCATCGAGGGCCGTCCAGAGACTGACTTTCGGATCGTAGTCCAGATAATGCCGGGCGCGGCTGATGTCCAGGGTGAAATTTTTGTTCATCACCTGCATGCCCAGCCGTGACAACGTCGGCTCGGGACGGCCCGGCCACAATTTACACACCCCTTCGTTGAGCGCGGCAACGCTGTAGGCCAGGCCGTAGGAACGGTAGCGCGTCACTTGTGGGACTTCCATCTTGCGCATGACGTAATTGACCACGTCCCACAACGGCACAGGCGTGCCGTTGCTGATGTTGTAGGCCTTGCCCAAGGCCGAGTCGCTGGCCAGCAAGCTGCTGAGCAATGCTTCATTGAGGTTTTGCACACTGGTGAAGTCGACCTTGTTCAGGCCGTTGCCGATGATCGCCAGGCGTCCCTTGCGCTGCATGTTCAGCAGCCGCGGGAAGATACTCATATCACCCGCCCCGGTGACGAAACGCGGGCGCAGGGCGAGGGTTTCGAGACCGAACTCCTGTGCGCCAAAGACCTTTTGCTCGGCGAGGAATTTGGTGGCAGCGTAGGGATGCTTGAAACGTTTAGGCACCTGTTCTTCGGTCAGCCCCAGATGATCACGGCCATCGAAGTAGATCGACGGTGACGACAAATGCACCAGGCGTCGGACCCGCTGTTTCAGGCAGGCCTCGACCACGTTTTCAGTGACCTGCACGTTGCCTTGATGAAAGTCCTGATAACGTCCCCACAAACCGACCGCGCCGGCGCAATGCACCACCGCTTCGACATCGGAACACAGCTCGCGCGCCAGTTCCGGGTCGCTCAAGTCGCCCGGGATAAACTCGGCGCCACGGCGCACCAGGTGTTCGACGCTTTCGGCCCGGCGACCATTGACCCGCACGTCCAGGCCCTGCTCCAGGGCGAAACGCGCAAAGCGTCCGCCAATGAAGCCGCTTGCGCCGGTAACCAGAATTTTCATGTAGAGCTCCAACAAATGCAGCGGTGAGCATCAAGCTACACGCAGCAAGTTAAAAACGGTCCGCAAGCGCTTCACTTGCGGCTTGCAGCTTGACGCTTATGGCTGCTTCCAGGGCACCAGCCATTGCTTCGACGAACGCACCAATTGATCGGTCAGCAACCCCAGCAGCTGACCGCCATTGCGCCAATGATGCCAGTACAGCGGCACATCGATGGGCTTATCTGGCAAAAGCTCCTGCAAGACACCGCGCTCCAGCTGCTCGCGCACCTGCAATTCGGGCACCAGGCCCCAGCCAAGCCCGGCTTCGGTCAGGCGGATAAAGCCTTCAGACGATGGGCATAAATGGTGTTCGAAACCGCCATCGACACCGAGGGACGCGAGGTAGCGATGCTGCAGGAAATCGTCGGGGCCAAAGACCAGCGCCGGGGTTTTTGCCAGCAGGTCAGCACGCACGCCTTCAGGAAAATGCCGGGCGATGAACGCCGGGCTGGCCAACGCGCGATAACGCATGGCGCCCAATAACACGCTACGTGCGCCAGCCACCGGGCGCTCGCTGGCGCAGATGCACGCGGCCACTTCGCCAGCGCGCATGCGTTTGAGGCCGACGGTCTGGTCTTCGACGACCAGGTCCAGCAGCAGGTGTTGCTCGGCGCAGAAATCACTGACGGCTGCGGCCCACCAAGTCGCCAGGCTGTCGGCGTTCAGGGCGATGCGCAGACGTTCCGGCAGACCTTCTTCGTCCAGCGCCGGTACCAGCGTCTGTAGATCCCGTTCCAGCAAACGCACCTGCTGGACATGGTTGAGCAGCCGCCGACCAATCTCGGTAGGCGCCGGCGGCGTGACCCGCACCAACACCGGCTGGCCGACCCGCGCTTCCAGGAGCTTGATGCGCTGGGAGATCGCCGATTGCGACAAGCCCAGCACCTGCGCCGCACGTTCAAACCCGGCCTGCTCGACCACGGCGGCCAGGGCGGACAGCAATTTATAGTCGAACATCAGTTTTCCTAATGAGCGATCAGCATGATTGGTTTTTCTTATACCGCGTTGCACCGGAGAATAGCCAGCAAGCACTCTTGAACAGGATCACCGACATGGCTGGCGAAACTTCATTGGCAACCCTGCTGCGCAGCATGAGCCCGCACCTCAATGAGGGCGAATATGTATTTTGCACCCTGCGCGACGGCCAATTGCCCGCCGGCCTAGCGATCGTCGGCAGCTTTCGCGAGCAGGAGGGGCTGACCGTCATTCTCGAACGCTCCCTCGCCGAGCAGGCCGGTTTCAGCTTCGACTACGTCGCGGCCTGGATCACCTTGAACGTGCACTCGGCCCTCGAAGCCGTCGGCCTCACCGCCGCCTTCGCCACGGCATTGGGCCAGGCCGGCATCAGTTGCAACGTGATCGCCGGTTACTACCACGACCATTTATTCGTCGGTCAGGCCGATGCTCAACGCGCAATGCACGTGTTGCGCGACCTGGCAGCTAACGCGGAGTAAACCCTTATGTGGCAAAGCTATGTGAATGGCCTGCTGGTGGCCGCCGGGCTGATCATGGCGATCGGCACTCAGAACGCGTTTGTGCTGGCGCAGAGCCTTCGACGTGAACATCACCTGCCGGTGGCGGCGCTGTGCGTCACCTGCGACGC
Source organism: Pseudomonas sp. PS02303 (assembly GCF_029959925.1). Lineage (NCBI taxonomy): Bacteria > Pseudomonadati > Pseudomonadota > Gammaproteobacteria > Pseudomonadales > Pseudomonadaceae > Pseudomonas > Pseudomonas sp. PS02303. The sequence continues at coordinate 2,805 of NZ_JASCOM010000276.1, read as the reverse complement.
CTTGCTGGTGGCCGCCGGGGTATTCGGGCTGGCGACGGTGCTGGCGCAAAACCCGACCTTGTTGGCGGTCGCCCGCTGGGGTGGCGCGGTATTTCTGATTTGGTATGGCAGTCAGGCGCTGCGTCGGGCGTGCTCGAAACAAAGCCTGCAACAAGGTGAAAACCAGACGGTGCGCTCACTGCGTGCGGTGATGCTCAGCGCGTTGGCCGTCACCTTGCTCAACCCGCACGTTTATCTGGATACCGTGTTGTTGATCGGCTCCCTCGGCGCGCAGCAAACCGAGCCCGGCGCTTATGTCGTGGGGGCGGCCAGTGCGTCGTTGTTGTGGTTTTTCACCCTGGCACTCGGCGCGGCATGGTTGGCACCCTGGCTGGCACGGCCCAGCACCTGGCGGATTCTTGATCTGTTGGTGGCGGTGATGATGTTTGCCGTGGCGTTTCAATTAATCGTCGCCAGCTGATTATTCCAAAAGGCTCTGGAACCTCTATCCCACACAGTTGTTGCGTGGTTATGCCGCACCCCCGGTGCTATGATCCGATCCGATGCGCCGCAAAGAGTACAAACTCCCCGGCGCTTGTCTGGCCGCCCGTGATCGGCCTTGCGCTCACCGCAACTGACCTGAATTAGGAGAATCATCATGGCTTTCGAATTGCCGCCGCTGCCTTACGCACACGATGCCCTGCAGCCGCACATTTCCAAGGAAACTCTGGAATACCACCACGACAAGCACCACAACACCTACGTCGTGAACCTGAACAACCTGGTGCCAGGCACCGAGTTCGAAGGCAAGACCCTGGAAGAAATCGTCAAGTCTTCCTCGGGCGGCATCTTCAACAACGCCGCTCAAGTCTGGAACCATACTTTCTACTGGAACTGCCTGGCGCCAAACGCCGGCGGTCAACCAACCGGCGCACTGGCTGAAGCCATCAACGCTTCCTTCGGTTCGTTCGACAAGTTCAAAGAAGAATTCAGCAAAACCTCCATCGGCACCTTCGGTTCCGGTTGGGGCTGGCTGGTGAAAAAAGCTGACGGTTCCCTGGCCCTGGCCAGCACCATCGGCGCCGGCAACCCGCTGACCAGCGGCGACACCCCGCTGCTGACCTGCGACGTCTGGGAACACGCTTACTACATCGACTACCGCAACGTTCGTCCGAAATACGTCGAAGCGTTCTGGAACCTGGTCAACTGGAAATTCGTGGCTGAGCAATTTGAAGGCAAAACCTTCAAGGCTTAAGCTCGACGCCAGACAAGAAACCCGGCTTTTATGCCGGGTTTTTTTATGGGCTTTGGAAGTATTCACTGCCGTGTGTCGCTCTAAACATCGAATCAACTACCCAGCCGCCTTCGCTAGCAGGCTCGCTCCCACAGTGAACACACCCTTTATAAAACCCGCTCGATCTCCTGCGGGAGCGAGCCTGCTCGCGAAGAACGATGACGCGGTCTCTGGAATGCTATGCCGGATCGACGTTATCAAGCGCCCGGTTCACCGCCAACTCCGCCAGCATGATGATCTGCTGGATTGCCAGCACGGTGTTGCGCTGCGGGCCGATCAGGTTCGAGGCGAAATCGCTGGCCATGACGCTGGCCGAAGCCAGGGACTCGCAGGCTTGGACCAGGAGGCTTTCAGTGTCCATGTCGGGGGCGATCATGAACATCGTGCTGGGGCGCCGGGGTTTTTCGAGGTATTGGTTTGGCGGGTCGAGGTAGTAGTCGAGGGCGCGTTTTATGGCTTCGTGGTCTTTGAGGAGCGTTTCGGCTTCGGTGGTGGGTGCAGTGTTGACGGGTGGGTCGGGGATTAATTTGTCCATTGAATTTCTCCAGCGTTGGAGCCTCCACTTGCCGCTTCTCACACGGCGAAGAGGTGGCAGCTATGTGCGAGGTGAGAAGACCGGTTATGGACACCCGGCCGGACCGAAGTCCGCCCGCACACAGCCGCCATAACGCAAATACTGGCAGCGGATAAGCTGGCGGCGATTATGCGTGTACAGACACTGGATGACCATAAGTTGCCGGGCTCTCACACCCGGTCGCTGAGTTTTCAGCGACAGCCAGAGGTTAGAGAACACGCTTCCTACCCGGCAACCTGAAAAATGCGTGGGAAAACGCTGAGTTTTTTACACATCGTTCAACACACAAAAATGGAACGCGGAGCGTCCCGGGCGGCATTCCCACGCGGAGCATGGGAACGATCAATCGGGAGGCATCAGGAAGAGATTGGTTGGCTGTCAGGCCGCCTTCGCGAGCAGGCTCGCTCCTACAGTGGAATGGGTATACCTGCAAGGGATTGGTTGGCTGTCAGGCTGCCTTCGCGAGCAGGCCTCGCTCCTACAGTGGAATGTGGGTATCTGCAAAGAGATTGGTCGGCTGTCAGGCCGCCTTCGCGGGCAAGCCTCGCTCCTACAGTGGAATGTGGGTACCTGCAAAGAGATTGGTTGGCTGTCAGGCCGCCTTCGCGGGCAAGCCTCGCTCCTACAGTGGAATGGGGGTACCTGCAAAGAGATTGGTCGGCTGTCAGGCCGCCTTCGCGGGCAAGCCTCGCTCCTACAGTGGAATGGGGGTACCTGCAAAGAGACTGGTCGGCTGTCAGGCCGCCTTCGCGGGCAAGCCTCGCTCCTACAAGAACTCAGCGTACAGCCTTTGATTCTCACCACTCATCAGGCCGAGCGTTAGCTCGCCTTCAGCTCTTGATCTTGATCTACCCGCCCCTTTCGGGAGGCTGAGTGGAGGTGTTCATCCGGGGAGTGGCGCGCAGCGCCGTTCGACGCAGTCGAACACGCTGCATGTAGGTCGTCGCGAAGCAGACCG